>JAIPDU010000050.1 GCA_021737525.1 Desulfohalobiaceae bacterium
GGTCATGAGGCAGGCGGACACCACCATGTACGAGGCAAAACACGCCAAGAACAAGACCCTGATCTGCCGTACCTAGGCTCCGGAAGCTCTCGCAGCGTGACCCGAGCCGCTCATCCCCTGCCGATGCGGTCAAAACCGGAAAAAAACAGCCGACGGCACACCGGACCGGGACGGCCGGTGGCTCTAGATCAGTGCCTGACCAAAAACCCTGATTGGACGTAAACTTGCCCAGATACGAGGAGCAAGAAATTTTGAAACCGCAGTGTATACTAATACATGAGGATTTCAAAATCTTGCAGCGACGAAGTAGATGGGTGAGTTTTCGTCCAATCACTATTTGATGTAACCCTTCTCCTCCAGGTAGAGCAGCACTTGCTGAGCGGCCTCCACCGGGGTCAGCTCGCTGGTGTTCAAGGAGATCTCCGGGTTGGACGGCGGGATGTAGGGATCGTCGACTCCGGTGACTCCTTTCATGATCCCCTGCTTGGCCTTGGCGTAGATCCCCTTGCGGTCCCGGTTCTCGCAAACGGACAGCGGGGTGCTCAGATAGATCTCGATATAGCCGCCGTATTGCTCGATGAGGTCGCGGTTGTGCCGGCGGGATTCCTCGTAGGGCGCAATTGGGGCGCAGATGGCTATGCCGCGGTTCTTGGTGATCTCGCTGGCCACAAACCCTATCCTGCGTACGTTGATCTCGCGGTGTTCCCGGCTGTAGTTCAATTCGCTGGAAAGGTTCTTGCGTACGATATCCCCGTCCAGCAAGGTCACCGGCCTGTCCCGCATCTCCATGAACTTGACGTAGAGGATGCGGGCGAGGGTGGATTTCCCGGCACCGGAGAGCCCGGTGAGGAAAATGGTCAGCCCCTGCTTGTGCCTGGGCGGATGGCTTTTCTTCAGCTCCTGCACCACCTCGGGGAAGGAGAACCATTCCGGGATCTCCAGGTCGAATTCCAGCCTCCGGCGCAGCTCCGAAGAGGAGATCTTCTTGGCCTGCATGGTCTCGTCCACCTGTTGCTCGGGCAGGTACTGGGCCTGTTCCTCGACATAGACCATGGGGGTGAGCTCCACGCAGGTAATGCCCAGCTCCTCCTCGTGCTTGCGCAGCATGTCCTGGGCCTCGCCAGGGGGATAGAAGAGGTCGTTGTTGCTGTTGTGCATGAAGGGATCGGCGTGGTCCGGGGCGACCATGAAGTGGGTGCAGCCGTAGTTCTTGCGGATGATGGCCTGCAGCAGGGCCTCCTTGGGCCCCGCTTTCCGGCTGGCGAAGGGCAGAAGCGCCAGCTGGATCATGTTCCTGGGGAAGTGATTCACAAAGGCCTGGTAGCTGCGGACCATGGTGAAATGATCCAGGTCCCCCGGAGAGGGAATCCCCACCACGGGGTTGACAAAGATGCTGGCCCCCGCCTTTCGGGCCGCGTCCAGGATCATTTCCTTGTGGGCGCAATGGAGCGGCTTTTCCGTGTGGAAGCCGATCACGTTCCGCCAGCCCCTGCTGGTGAAGAGCCTGTGCGTTTCCGAGGGCGGTATCCGCAGCTCGGGGAAGTCGTAGTGCGGCGGGGGATGAATGCCCTCTATTCTGCCTCCCACGTAGTGGGAATGCATTGCGTGGTAGAGATGGAAGACAGAGGGGTGCTTTGCCGCGTCCTCGGTGCCGAAGATCCGCTTGGCTTCGCGGCGCTTGTCCGGGCACCACACGTCCTCCACATGGAGAACCCCCAGAAGGAATCCCTCCTGATCCAAAAGCGAAAGCTGGGATCCCGGCTCCAGCTTTTGAGCCAGATCCTCCGGCACGTCGAGGCACACTGGCAGGGGCCAGAGCCAGCCCTGGGGCAGTCGCCCGGTCTCCAGCACGGACTCGTATTCTTCCTGGTTCAGGAATCCGCTCAAGGGATAGAAGGCCCGGTTGCACAAGAGCTCCAGATCGCAGAGCTGGCGCTCGTTGAGATTGAGGCTCAGGTAGTGCACCGCCTGGGACTTGATGTGCTCCACCCGCCGGAAATGGACCATTAGGCTTTCCGAATGCCAGTTCATTTCTCCCCCTTGTCCGGCTCGCGCCGCGCGACCCGGATGCGCTCCAGGATCTTGTGGTAGTAGACCTGCTCTTCTTCCAGGTTGATCGGCATCCTGCGCTGTTCGTTGAGTTTGGTGATGTGGAGGTTGAGTTTCTGGACCTGCTTGTACAGGGTCTGTTCATCCTGGCAGTCCTGGAGCATCTCCTTGATGTCGGTAATTTCCTTGCGTTGCTGCACCTCCGGGGAGACGTAGTCCGCGTTCTTCAGGATGCGGTAGGCCAGGCGCAGCTCCGCGGGAATGTGGGAATCGTCGTCAAGGCAGAGCGGCTCGCCCTCTCCGGGAAGATTGTCCAGCTCACCACTTCGCTGGGCGTCGCGGATCTTGTTTTCCGCGATTTGTTGCAGGGCGATGAGTTCCTTGCTCATATTCCCCTCCTTGGGCCTCGCGGCCGGAGGATTGCGGGTTGGCCCGCAAAAGGGGCGCCTCGGGCTAGGGGGCACTCTATTGCATATAGGCCTGGAGTCGGTCCATGCCCTCCACGATTCGGTCCAAAGAGGTGGCGTAGGAGAAGCGGATGTAGCCCTCGCCGTTGGCGCCGAAATCGATGCCCGGAGTGACCGCGACCCCGGCCTTTTCCAGGATGTCAAAGGCGAGCCCGTAGGAGTCGCTGCTGATGTGCCCGGCGTTGGCCAGGACGTAAAATGCCCCGGTGGGCTCTGCCCCCACGCCGAGACCCATCTCCCTTAGCCTTTGCAGCATGTATCTGCGCCTCTCGTCGTAGGTCCGCCGCATACGCTCCACATCCGGCCCGGCCTCGCGGAGGGCGGCGATTCCGGCCCGCTGCACGATGGATCCGGCACAGATGAACAGGTTCTGGGCCATTTTCTGAATGGGCCGGACATAGTGATGGGGAGCTATGAGATAGCCCAGTCTCCAACCGGTCATGGCGAAACGCTTGGAAAATCCGTTGAGCACGAAGGCGTTGTCCGTGTATTCCAGGACGCTTTTTTCCTCTCCCTCGTAGGTCAGGCCGTGGTAGATTTCGTCGGAGACGATGCAGTGTCCCGCCTGGGCAAGTTCCAGCATGTTTTCCGGGGCCATGAGGGTACCCGTGGGATTGCCCGGGGAGTTGATCATCACGGCTCTGGGGGACTCGCTGCAGTTCTTCCGGATCGCCTCCGGAGAGATGTGGAACCCGTCTTCCTCACTCACCGGCACCGCCCGGGGGATCCCGTCGGCAAAGGCGATGAAGTTGGCGTAGCAGGCATACCCCGGATCCGGGATGGCCACGCTGTCCCCGGCCTCCAGAATGGCGGCGAAGCAGAGCAGGAGGGCCGGGGACGTGCCCGAGGTGACCACGATTTGTTCCGGATCGATGGAGACTCCGTAGCCGCGGCTGTATTCTTCGCAGATGGCCTCGCGGAGCTCGGGCAGGCCCTGGCTGTGGGTGTATCCCGTCTCTCCGGCATCCAAGGCCCTGCAGGCGGCGTCCTTGATGCATTGCGGGGTGTCGAAGTCCGGCTCACCGATCTCCAGGTGAACGATGTCCCGGCCCTGGGCCTCCAGCCGTTTGGCGGCCTCCAATACGTCCATGACCAGGAAGGGCTTGATCGCTTGGCTCTTGCTGCTTGCGGGCATGGTTCCAGCTTTCCTAGGGCTTCCGGTTTGTCGCAGGGGGCGATGTCCCCCTCAGTTCCACGCTCCGGCAGTTTTTTGGCCTCCAGGGGCAGGACGGCCGCCGGATTCGACTGCCTTGGGGCTACTCAATGTCCCAGTCCGTGCCCTGGGGGCCGTCCTGGAGGGTAACCCCCATCTCCGCGAGCTGATCCCGCAAGGTGTCAGCGCGGGAGAAATCCTTGTTTTGCCTGGCTTCCCGGCGCTCGTCCATCAGGCGCTGGACTTCCTCCAGGTCGATTCCGAGACGCTCGGCCTTGAAACGCCGCAGCTGGTCCAGGAAGGTCCCGGGATCGTTGTGGAACGCGCCGAGAACCTCCCCTGTGGAGCGGATATGGGTCAGGATGCTTTCCAGGAGCTCCCGCCCCTGTCTGGATTTGCGCCAGCCCTTGTTCTCCAGGATCCTGTTCCCCAGGCGGATCAGGCTGAAGATGCTTCCGGTGCAGCCCGCTGTGTTCAGATCGTCGTCCAGGTGGTCCCGGGATTCCTGCATGAGCTGATCCGCCTCCTTCGTGATCTCCTCCGGGAGAGGGGCGTCCTTCCCGCCGCTTTGTTCCAGGGCGGCGCTCATGTTGCCGCGGGCCTGATAGATGCGCTTGAGGGCCTTCTCCGCGTCCCGCATGGCCGGCCAGGTGAAGTCCAGGGGGCTGCGGTAGTGCTTGCCCAGCAGGAAGAAGCGCAGCACCTCCGGGGGATGCTCCTGGAAAACGTCCTGTACAGTGACGAAATTGCCCAGGGATTTGGACATCTTTTCGCTTTCCACCTGGACGTATCCGTTGTGCATCCAGAAGCGGGCGAAGGGGCCGCCGCTCGCGGCCATGCTCTGGGCCCGCTCGTTTTCGTGGTGGGGGAAGATGAGATCCTGACCCCCGCCGTGGATGTCCAGGGGCAGGCCCAACAGCTTCTGGCTCATTGCGGAGCATTCGATGTGCCAGCCCGGCCTGCCCTCGCCCCAGGGGCTTTCCCAGGAGGGCTCCCCGCTCTTGGCCCGCTTCCAGAGGGCGAAGTCCAGGGGGTCCTCCTTTTCCTCTCCCGGATCGATGCGGATGCCGGCCTTGAGCTCCTCCACGTCCCTGCCGGAGAGGGTCCCGTAGTCCGGAAAGGAGCGGACCCGGAAATAGACGTTGCCCTCTGGGGTGGCATAGGCGTGGCCCGTATCCAGGAGCCTGCGAATGAGGTCCTGCATGTCCTGGATATGCTCCGTGGCCCGGGGCTCGTAATCCGCCCGCAGTACGTCCAGCCGGTCCATGTCCTCGCTGAAGGCGCGGATGTACTGCTCCGCCACCTCCTCGGAGCTGCGGTTCTCCTCCGCGGCCCGGTTGATGATCTTGTCGTCCACGTCGGTAAAGTTCCGGACGAAGACCACGCTGTACCCCTCGGCCCGCAGATGGCGAACCAGGACGTCGAAGACCACCGCGGCCCTGGCGTGGCCGATATGGCACACATCATAGGCGGTGACGCCGCAGACGTAGAGGGCCACCCTGCCCTCTTCGCGGGGTTGAAAGGTCTCTTTGCGCCGGGTCTCGCTGTTGTGGATCCGCATGGGCTCTTCCCCGTTGCTGCTGGTTTGCGTCGGACGGCGGAGCTAATGGCCAGTCGCTGGGAGGTTCCTGGACCGCAGGCCACTGGAGGGTTCCCTGCCACTGCTATCATGACTGGCCGGCGCGCAGGGATCATTCCTTCCGAAGCAGGGAGCTGCGGAGTCCAGCGGTGGCCGGGGTCGGATCAAGCGGCGGCCAATCCCGTGATCTGAGCTACAGCCTTAATACCTTTGCCCTGACCTGTAAACCCGAGGCCCTCCTCGGTGGTGGCCTTGACATTCACCTGTTCCGGGGCGAGCCCGGTGAGATTGCACAGGTTCTTCCTGATTTGCTCCTTCCAGGGCTGCATTTTCGGGGTCTGACAAATAATGGTCAAATCGAGGTGGCAAAGGCGCAGCTGATCCTTCCGGGCCAGGGCCAGTGTCTCGGACAGGAGAGCGGAGCTGTTGATGTCCCGATAGGCAGGGTCCGAGTCTGGAAAGTGATCCCCGATGTCTCCGCGGCCCAAGCAGCCGAAAATCGCGTCCATGATCGCGTGCAGGGCGACATCACCGTCGGAGTGGGCCTCCACGGCAGGGGCGTCCGGGATGGCGACTCCACCGAGCTTCAGGCCCCTGCCCCGGGCATAGCGGTGCACGTCGTAACCCCACCCCGTACAGATCCTTGCCCGGCGTGATTGCTGCTCCTCCATTGCGGCCATGTCCTCGGGTGTGGTTATCTTTTTGTTCTTCTCCTCGCCCTGGACCAGGATGACCTCTTCTCCGAGGCATTCCAGGAGGGAGGCGTCGTCAGTGCTTGCAAGGTCCCGGGACAGGGCCTGCTCGTGAGCGGACACGAGCGTCTCGCGCCGGAATCCCTGAGGGGTCTGGACGGCGTAGAGCTCTTCCCGGGGCGGGGTGCTGTCCACGACGTCGCCGCGGACGCGCTTGATGGTGTCCGTTACTGCAACTCCGGGAATCACTCCGGGGGCTCCAGTGGCAAGGCGGTCCATGACGCGGAGGACGAGATCGGGGCTCAGGAAGGGACGGGCAGCGTCGTGGATCAATACGTGGCTGCACTCGGCGGGGAGGGCGCGCAGACCGGCAAGGACCGAATCCTGCCGCCGCTGTCCCCCCTGGGCAAAGGCGTAGGCCAGGCCCGGGTTCTCCCTGCGGGCTATTCCATCGGCCCAATTCGCGTATTCCTCTCCTTCACCAGAGGGCAGGACAAGGACAATGCCCTCCACTGCGGGGATGGCGGCGAAAATGCGGACGGAATGCCAGAAGAGGGGAAGACCGTGCCAGAGGAGGAATTGCTTTTTTCCCTTTTCCGAGCCGAGGCGGCTGGAGCGTCCGGCGGCCAAAAGGATGGTCCAGGTCTGCATAGGGGGTCACGGGTTTGAATGATCCGGCAGCCCCGGGCCCGGCTACCGGGTCCGGGGCGTCATCTGTCTCGCTCCCGGATTGGAGCCGGAGGGGGCTTTAGTTCTGCTCCCCATTCTCGGTGAAGTGGTTGTCCCAGAAAATGAGGCGCTGGCAATTGGGGCAGCTCAGTATCTGCTCACCTTTTTGCAGCTCGAGGAAGCTCTGCGGGGGGATGCTGATGTGGCATCCGTTGCAAACCCCGTTGTCCACGGAAACGATAACCGGATTGGAGAGCCTGGATCGGATGAATTCGTAACGGCTCAGGATGGGCTGAGGGATCTCCTGAGTGGCGGCCTGGCGCTTCTTGTGGAGCTCGTCCAGCTTGGCTTGGGCGCCCTGGAGCTGTTCGTCCAGATGCCGCTGTTTCTCCTGGAGCTCCTGGTCCAGCTTGTCCACCTCCGCGTCAAGGGAGGCCTTGAGGTTGTTCTGGGCCGCGAGGTCCTCCTCGACAGCGACTTTCTCCTCCTCCCGCAGCCGGTTGGTTTTCTCCAGGTTGTCCATCTCGCGCATCATGGCGTGATATTCCTTGCTGTTCTCCACCAGCATCAGCTTGTTCTTGCTATGCTTGATCCGGTCGTTGTCCTCTTCGATCTCTTTGTTCAGCTTCTGTTCCTGTTGGCGGAGAATGGAGATCTTTTCCTCCACCTGGGCCTGCTGGCCCTGTTGCGTCTCGAGTTTCTGCTTGATTGCGGAGACTTCCCGGGGGGCTTCCTCGAGTTTTTTCTGGAGCTCGTATATCTCGGAGTCCACTTTTTGCAGCACAATGAGCTGTTCGATCTGTTTGAGAAGATTCAAGGCATCCTCCTCCTTATTGATTTGTCTCGCAGGCGATGGGATCGTGCCCGGAAAAAAAGGCGACGTCCACACTATGTTCAAGAAGGGCCGTTTGCAGGTCCCCGGCCCAGGCCTGCATCATGTTTTCCTCCAGGATGAAATGCCCCAGATCCAGGGTCGGGCCGAGGCTTTCGATTTCCTGGGCGGTATGGTATTTGAGATCACCGGAGAGGAACACATCCGCTCCGTTGTCGAAGGCGGTTTGGGCCAGGCTCATTCCGGAGCCCGGACAATAGGCGACTCGGGAGATTTCCTCCGGGGGCTCCCCGGTCCGGCGCCAACAGCTCAGTCCGGTGATCCGGCTCAATTCCTCGGTAAAACGGGGCCAGCCCAGCGGAGCGGGGCAGGTCCCCTGAACTCCGTAGCCCGCCAGGGGCTGGGCGCTGTTTTCCGTGCCCCTGGCGGGGAGCTCCGCAATCGGGGAGATGTCCGAAAGCCGCAGGGAACGGGCCAGCCAGGACACCGGGCCGCTTGTGGCAAGATCCAGGCTGGTATGGGCGGAATAGAGCCAGATGTCCCGGCCGAGCAGGAGACGGAGACAAGCGTGGTAATCATCGAGCCGGGAGGGGAGTGTGGGGTTCAGGCTCAGGGGATGGTGGGTCAGGATGAGGTCGGCCTCCCACTCAATGGTCCGGCTGATAAGGTTGGGTGTTGCGTCGAGGGCGACTGCGAGTCGAGAGATCTCCCGTCGGGTGGCCGCTACTTGCACCCCGCTTGAGTCCCAGTCCTCGGCAAAGGCGGGATCCGCAACCGATTCAATCACCGAAATAACGGATTCGGGTTGCACTCTGGCCTCATTCGGGTCGAACCGGCGTGGCCCCTGTCCGGAGCTCGCAATCCAGTTCCTGTGGTTTGGGGAGAAAGGGCCCCTTGATTCAACAAAGAGCAGCTCCCATACATTTCCGTCGGCTATTCAGTTGGAGAAAATAAACAGGAACTTCCGCTCTTCGTGTCTTCCGTCCCCTGTCTTCTGGTTCTGATGGGCCTACCAGGATTTGAACCTGGGACCTTCCGGTTATGAGCCGGTGGCTCTGCCAACTGAGCTATAGGCCCGTAAAACGAGAATTGTAAACGATAGTAGAATGAAAGATAATTGTCAAGGCAGCCATCGCGTCGAATCCCGGGTCTGGCTTGCCGGCAGGGGGAGGATAAGGGAAATGCCCTCGGTGCGTTCAATGGTGGTAGGGGTGGCCCCAGTTGATGGTCGCCGCCCTGAAGATTTGTTCCATCAAAAGGACACGGCTCAATTCGTGCGGCAGGGTCATGGGGCTCAGACTGAGACTCGAATCCGCGGTCTGAATCAGCTTGGGTTCCAGACCGAAGGCCCCGCCCAGGATAAAGCAGGGGGTGCCCGGTTGCTCCAGCCATCGCCCGAGGCGCCCGGCGAACTCCTCCGAGGTCAGGGCCGTGCCTTTTTGGTCCAGACAGATGACCCTGTCCTGCGGGTCGCACATTTTGCGCAGCTCGGCTGATTCCCTTGCGGCCCGGTCCTCGGGCGG
>JAIPDU010000051.1 GCA_021737525.1 Desulfohalobiaceae bacterium
TATAGGGCAGGGATGAGCAAAGCGCTAGTTGGCGCGCTCCCGGACCAGCTTCTCCGCGGTCTCCCTGGCCCGGGCAAGGATTTCCCCTTCTCCGGGCACTTGTCTGTCCCGCATAAGGATTCGTCCGTTGCAAATGGTGGTGTTCACGCAGTCTCCGGGGGCGGAATAGACCAGGTTGGCGATGAGGTTGTAGTCCGGCACAAGCTGGGGATGGCGAAGATCGACAAGAACGCAGTCCGCCAGCATCCCTTCCCGGATGCGGCCAGCATCCAAGCCGAAGATCCGGGCTCCGGTCCGGGTCGCGGCATGGAAGACCTCGCCCGCGCCAAAGAGGGTGGGGTCCCCGTAGTGGGCCTTGCAGGAGAGGGAGGCGAACTTCATTTCCTCGAGCATGTCCAGGTTGTTGTTGGAGGAGCAGCCGTCGGTCCCGAGCCCTATGGGGATCCCCCGTTCCGCTAGCTGGGGATAGGGAAACTGCCCGGAGCTGAGCTTCATGTTCGAGGTGGGGTTGTGGATGACCGGCGTCCCGGTCCGGGCCAGGATGTCCATGTCCTCTTCTTCGAGCCAGACCGCGTGGCAGGCGCAGACATTGGGTCCCACAAGGCCCAGCTCCTTCAGGTACCGGGTGGGGGTCATGCCCAGGGCGCTGCGGGCTTGTTCCAGCTCCGCCCGAGTCTCGCTCATGTGGATGTGCACCATGAGCCCGTGCTCCAGGGCGAAATCGCGGGCTCGCTCCAGGGAGGCCCGGCTGACGGAGTACACCGCGTGCGGGCCAAGGGCGAAGATGATCCGGTCCGAATAGTTCCGGTATTCCCGGAAAAGCTCCTGGCACTCCCGCCACCTCCTGTCCGCGGTGGCCTGATCGTTGAAGTCGATGAAGACCGAGGACAGGGCGGCCCGAAGGCCCATTTCCTCCACAGCCCTGGCGGTGCCGGGATAGTGCCAGTACATGTCGTTGAAGAAGGTGGTCCCGGTCTTGATCATCTCCAGGCAGGCCAGCCTGGAGCCGACGTACACGTCCTCCTCCTCCATCTGTCCCTCCAGGGGCCAGATGTAGTTCTCCAGCCAGGTGTGCAGCTCCATGTCCTCCGCGTATCCGCGGAGCAGGGTCATGGCGGCGTGGGTGTGGCAGTTGACGAAGGAGGGCAATAGGGCCATGTCCGTACCGTCCAGGACCTCCTCGGCACAGGTGTCCTCCAGTTCGGGGGCGATCCGTTCGAAGCGGCTGCCGCGGATCAAAACGTCGACGTTTTCTCCCTCCAGAAGCACATTGCGGATGAGGATGCTCATAGAAGAACCCTTGCGCCTCGGGAGCTTTTGCTCTTTCCTGGGCCAGCTGTCCGGTCAGGCTCGCCCCGAGATTTTTGCTTTTCGTGTGATACCGCTCCGTGGCGCGGCCGCGGGGGATACTCTTCTCTTCTCTCCGCGCCACCGCGTCTCCGCGCGAGGATATCTTTTCTCTTCTTTCTTCCCGCCACGGCGCAGCGCGGGAATTTTCCGCCCTGCTAGCTCTTCGCCTTCTCTTCGGCCCGGGAGGTGAACTTGTTCCGGTCCACGACGATCCGTTCGTGACTGGCCTCGCCGATTTTTTCCCGTTCGTCGAAGGCGGTGATCCGAAAGCGGAGCTTTTTGGAGTCCACCTCCTCAAGCCGGGCTTCCGCCCGGACAGTTGATCCCGCCGGGGTTGGGGCCAGATGGGACAGGTCCAGCCGGGCGCCCACGGTTGTTTTCTCCGCAGGCAGGACTCCCTTGACCGCGGCAATCGCTGCGCCCTCCATGAGCGCGGCTAGACGCGGAGTGGCATACACCGCCACGTCTCCGCTTCCCACCTGCCGGGCCAGATCCTCTTCGCCCACAGTGGCCTTTGCTTCGCCGGTGAGCCCTGGTTGAAGGGAGTCCGTTGAAGTCATGTCCATTCTCCTGTTCGAATTCTTCGTTCCCCGTTCAGCGTTTCCCGTTCCGGGTTCGAGATCGGAGGTCGAACATCGGGTGTCGGATGTCGGACATAAGCCCATTGGTTCGCCGAGCAACTGACCTACCGACTCACTGACCCATTGACTCTCAGCGTTCCCAGTTCACGGTTTTGGGTTCGTTTGTCAGAGATTAGCGGGAGGCAATCGGACAAACTGACTCACCGACCCACTGATTCACCGACTCACCGACCCACTGACTCACAGGTTTTCCTGTTCCATACAAACCACATGCACTTCCTGAGTCGCGGTCGCCTACACAATAATATGAATGTCCCGCTTGGCCAGACCCACCACCTGGATGGCGTTCTCGCCGTCCAGAAAGACGTGGTCCACGTAGCTCGCATCCTGATGTCCGTGCAGGATCCATTCGGCCTTGAGCACGGAGGCGAGCTCGTCCACCTCGGGAAAGCCCTTGGAGTGGCAGCTCGGCGCTTCGTGGGTAATGAGGATGTCCGCCCTCGCCGGATTGAGCAGGCCCTCGTAGTCCTCCAGAAAGATTGAGCTCCAGTGCCGCAGGGGTAGCCAATTGCGGAACTTGGAGCGGGAAGGGGTGTTCTCTGCCAGTTGATTCCGAGTATCCCAGCGGGTGCCCTTCTGGGGATGCCAGACCTCTTCGCGGAACACACCGCCGAGCCCTGCGATCCGGTATTCTCCCGCCTCGGTGATCCGTGCGTGGAGGTTGCGGTCCCACATGGGAACCAAGTGCTGCATCCACTCTTGGCGCTCGGAATCGCGGTCTCCGGGGATGAACCAGGTCTTTTCCGCGAGCTCGCCGCCCAAGAGCTCCTCGAGGGGAATGGGGGCGCATATGTCGCCCAAGAGGAAGATGCCCTCGATATTGATCAGGCCGTTGGCCTCGATGAAGGCGAAGAGCTCCTCGAAGTCTCCAAGGGGGTCGGCGAAAAACAGGAGCATATGCGGCAGCCGTTCTGGTTTCGGTTTGATGCCCCGGATCCGGGAGCCGCGTAATGGATTTCTCCGGATTGACCGCGTTTTGCCGCGGCCTCGCGGGCGGTGTTTTTGTCTGGCCCAAGGAGCAGACAGGCCTGTTGCAGGGAACCCGATCCTTGTATACTTTTTGGCTGAAGCAGGTCAATTCCCGGGATGGGATTTCCCGGGAGGACATTGGGTCCGGTCGAAGCTCGGGTCGGTGCCCCGATATGGAGGAAGGAGAACAGGAGCACCCCGGCAATGCCGGAGAGAGGGGCTAGGACGCGTCGTGGCCCGTCGTCGATCGCGGGGAGCTCCGGAGCATCTCCACCACCTCCTGCCTGGAAAGGTCGCGCCAGTTTCGATAGGCCTCTGCCACGGCGAAGGAGCCCGCCTCCTTGATCTGTACCGCGTACACCGTGTCCGCATAAGGGGCTACGTGCTCCAGGGAGCGGCGCGGCGCGGTGGGCAGGGCCAGGACCACTTTTTTCGCGCCCATCTCCCGGGTCGTTTCCATGGCCGCGAGCATGGTGTAACCCGAGGCCAGTCCGTCGTCGGTGAGGATGACCGTTTTTCGGGTCAGATCGGGAGGAGGACTTCCCCCGCGGAAGGCATTGTTCCGTTCCTCCAGCTCCTGCCGGGTGTTTTCGACTTGTTCTTGTATCTGCTCCTGTGAAAGCCTCAGGGAGGCCACCAGTTGCTTGTTGAGCAGGGTCCGCCCGCGGAAGGCGACCGCTCCAAAGCCGGCCTCGGTGTTCCAGGGGATCTGCACTTTGCGCACCAGAACCAGATCGAAGTCGAGCCCGAGACGCCGGCTCAGCACAAGGCCCACCGGCACCCCTCCGGAGGGGATGGCCAGGACTATGCTGGTGGGATCCTTCGCGAAGAAGGGATGGAGCATGCGGGCCAGGTGTGCTCCGGCATCGGACCGGTCCTGGAAAATTCCGCTTCCGTTGCGGTGCTCGGGCATCTCATGTACGTTATCCATGGTTTTCGCTCATACAGTTTGAACTCTTTCCCACCGGGAACGAGCCACGGATTGTTGGAAGAATCCGTTTCTACAAAGTATGCCCCGATCGGGCCGGCGGTGTCAAAATCCGTTTTTTGGAAGTGGGCTTGCGGGGTGTTGTCAAAGACAGTGCCGGACAGGTAGGGTCCGCCTGTTCTGAAGCCAACCCACAAGACGTATTGGAGCGTATTATGACCGAGAATCAGGAATCGCAGCAACGAACCATGTCCTGGGAGGAAGTGGCCTACTCCAACATGATCCAGGGCGAGGCCTTTCTCCGCATCCTGGTGGAGAAAGGGGTCTTGACCAAGGAGGAGTTCGTGGAAAAGCTCAGGGAGGTGCACAAGGAGTACATGCAGCAAAAGCAGGAGGAATCCGGAGAGCAGGGCCAGGGGTAGTCCGGGACGGTCCTTTGAGGCCCGGGATGAAACCGGCGCTCATGCGCTCAGCCCGCCTTCGCCCCGCGCATTTTCCTGTTTGGTTGTGCCTGTGTAGGCGCAGCCGTGAGGGTTGTCCGCCAAAAGGAAAGGGCGTCCTCTCATGAGGACGCCCTTTCCTTTTTCAGCTTAGTGAGCGGTGTGGCTGGCTGTTACCAGCAGGGGGCGTAGCCTGCCATGTGTCCGCCATGGTGGTATCCGTAACCGCCGCCATCGTAACCACGTGCTCCGTAACCCCGAGTTCCGCGCCGGTTGGCCGTGGAGCGGAGCTCTTGCCGCTTCTGGGCGATCTCCTGGTTCAGCTGGCGGACCTTGTCCATGTTCACCTTGTCCTTGGCCAGCTCCCGGGAGAGCTCGGCGCGGGTCGAGGCGATATCAGCCCTGAGGTTTGCGACGTCCTTGTTCGCCCCGGGGGCCTGTGTCGCGGTGTAAGCAGGACCGTAGCCCATTTGCGGGCCCCACCAAGCCGCAGCCTGGGAAACCAGCAAACCTACCGCCGCTAAGGCCATCAAAAGCATCAATCCCTTTTTCATACCTGTCCTCCTTTGTTTGTCTTTTCCTCTTCTAAAGCAATCCACATGCCAACATGTCGATCCGTGCAAAAAATGTGTTATATCAAAAGCATAGCTCAAGGTACGGTCTGACTTGTCCGCAAACCTCAAGGCACTGCTGTATTCGAAGGATGCACGGCTCAAAGGAGAGTGTACAATTTGGATGCACCTTATCAGTCGAAGCGTGCGGGGATGAGCCTTGGTTCATGCCGGGGAAGGACGGGAGGACGACCGGGAATGCGGGGCCCGGAAGGAAGCGCGCCCGGGAAGAAGGGGAACAGATCGGCCCCCTGGCGAGAAGGAAGCGTTTTACAGCGCATATTTTTGTCCTATAATGGAATGGGAGGATTGCCTCTGGAGAGGTGTAAGGAAGTGGCCTGACCGCTTGGAGCTCTCCTGGTCGCGCATAAGGGACACCAGTTGCCAGTCGCAAGTCACGTTTCACGATGAAGGGAAGCATATGAGGATCAAGCGTATTATCTGGCCTGCGAACCGCCTCCAGCGGATGGCGGTGGTGATTGCCGGGGCGGTCATTCTCTATACCCTGCTCGGTTTTTTCCTTGTTCCCAGGATTATCCAGCATGTGGCCACTTCGAGCCTGACCGCGAAGCTGGATCGTCAAGCCAGTATAGAGCGGGTCCGATTCAATCCGTACAACTTGAGCTGCGAAATCAGCGGACTTTCCATCGCACAAAAGAACGGCGAGGGGAGCTGGGTCGAGATTGAGCGCTTCCTGGTCAATCTGCAAGCCTCCTCGGCGTACAAGCGCGCCCTCATTGTGAGCCGTCTCCGGGTGGATCATCCCCGTCTTTCCATCATCAGGAACGCGGATCAGAGCTACAACTTCTCCGATCTGCTCGGGGAATCCCCTGAGTCCACACCCCAAGAGGAAGAAAGCGGTTCCTTCCGTTTCTCCGTGAACAACATGGAGATCCGTTCCGGAGAAGTGGAGTTCATCGATCAGCCGGCGGACACACGGCACAAACTTTCCGATTTCAGCTTCAGCCTGCCCGCGATCTCCAACTTCCCCTACGACGCGGAGACATTCGTCGAGCCGAGCATTTCCGGGCGGATCAACGATACGGCCTTCGACTTGGGCGGACAGTCCAAACCCTTTGCCCAAAGCAGGCAGAGCCGGTTCGAGCTGGATGTGGAGGAGCTGTCCCTGGCGCGCTACACGGCTTATCTGCCCGGGGACAGGAATTTCAATCTGGACCGGGGGAAACTGTCCACGGACATAACGGTCGCCTACGCCCTTCCCGAGCAGGAAGCGCCGTATCTGAGACTCGACGGCACAATGGAGCTCCAGGGGCTGGAAATGGCTCTGCGGGGTGAGTTGGACCGCGAATTGATCACCGTTCCGCGCATCGGGATAGAGCTTGGGGGAGGGAATCTTTTGCGCGGAGACCTGCAGCTGGACGCCGTGCGGATTCAAGAGCCCAGCCTGGATTTGACCCGCCGCGAAAACGGGGAGCTCTTCCTGCCCAATCTGGGCGGTGCGCCGGATGCCCGGGAGGCGGAAGAAGCCCCTTCTGCGCGGCAAAAGGGCGACGGGTTCTTCACTTTCGGACTGGATCGTCTGGAGCTGACCTCGGGGAGAGTCCGTTTTGAGGATGCATCCACATCCCCGGCGTTTACCACAACCCTTCAGCCGTTGAGGCTGAGCCTTGAAAACCTCCAGACCGGCTCCGACGATGAAGCCTCATTTGAGCTGGATATGCGGACAGGCAGCCAGGAGAACATCTCCATAAACGGCAGCTTGGGGCTGAGTCGCGGTGAATTGAAGACCGAGGTCCGGCTTTCCGATCTGCTGCTTTCACGGTACGCCCCCTATTACGGCCCGTATATCCGGGGAGCCATCACGGGCGGCACCTGCGATCTGGACGCGGAGATCGCCATGCAGTGGGCCCAAGGGCTCGAGATGGATATCCGGGAGGTGGCCCTGGGGATTGAAGGGCTTTCCGCGGATGACGCTCAGGGGCGTCGGGTCCTGTCTTTGAAGGAATTGTCCCTGCGGCGGGGCCGGGTCCTTTCCTCGGAGAAAGTGATCGACGCGGGGAGCATACGTCTTGTCGGAGGCGAGGTCAGGGTGGTGCAGGACAGGAATGGCTCGCTGAATCTGGCCCAACTGGCGGCTGCCGGATCCCCGGAACCGGCACCTGGCAATGCAGCCCGGGAGGGGGCCTCCGGGTCCTGGCAATTCGGTTTGGATGAGCTCGTGATCGCTGAAAGCGGTACCACCTTCGTCCGCGATATGGGGTCGGCCGACTTGGAAATGCGTGTTCCGGATATATCCTGCCGGCTGGAGAACCTGAGCAATCTGCCCGGGGAGGAGGCGGGTGTGGACGCAACTCTGCAGTTGGAGAACGAGGGAAGCCTCCGGGCCCAGGGGAGCTTGAGCCTGTCCCCGCTGGAAACGGGCCTGGATATACGACTCAGCAATCTCGATCTGCGCCCATTCGGCCCGGTTATCCGCAATTACGCCGAGCTCTCCCTCAACCGGGGGGCCCTGGATCTCACCGGAAGGCTGGCTCTCAACGATTCCGGTTCGGAAGGCGGGCCCTCCATAGCCTTCGAGGGCGACATAGCCATTCGGAACCTGAAAACCACAGAGGCTGCTCAGGGAAGGGAGTTTCTGGGCTGGAAGGGGCTCTGGCTGCGGAATCTGGCCTTTGACAGCGCCTTGCCGTCCCTGCACGTCGGGGAGATGGAGCTCGAGGGGCTGGATACGCAGATGATCGTGTATCCGGACGGCGGCTCCAATATGGACAGGGTTTTTCCGGCGAAAGTTCCGGCAGAAGAAGATGGTGAAGCGGAATCCGCGAAGGGGTCGAGGATGCGTTTCGCGATCGATACCGTGAAACTCGACCAAGGGAGGTTGGGGTTCGAGGACGGAAGCGTCTCCCCCCCGTTTCAGACCGCTATCACGGGTATGCGGTGCCGGATCGAGAATCTCTCCAATCAGCAAAAGCAGCCGTCGGACATCTTTGTTCAGGCCAACATCGACGAGAGCGCCCCGCTTGCGGTGAACGGAAGCATGAATTTCTTGGGAGAGCGCTTTTTCGCCGATCTCGACCTCGATCTGTCCAACATTTCTTTGTCCCCCTTGTCCGCATATTCCGGAAAGTATATGGGATACGCCATAAACAAGGGAAAATTCTTTCTCGATTCCCAGATTGTTATCGACGGGAGCAAGCTGGAGAGTGATCACTCCCTGCTCCTGGACCAGTTCAACCTGGGAGAGAAAGTGGACAGCCCGCAAGCGGTCAAGGCCCCGGTCAAGCTGGGTATTGCCCTGCTCAAGAACCGCAAGGGGGAGATTCGCATCAACAAGTCGGTTGGCGGGGATCTGAGCGACCCGGAGTTCTCTGTGGCCGATCTGGTGATGCGGGTCTTTGTCAATGTCCTGATCAAGGCGGCCAAGTCCCCCTTTTCGATTCTGGGGGCCATGTTCGACTGGCGCGGAGATGACATCAACCGCATCCCCTTCGCGCCGGGAGAAAGCGGCCTGGACCAGGATGCCGAGGAGAAATTGCGAAAATTGGGTCAGGCCCTGTACGAGCGGCCGGAGCTCGAAGTGGATGTCCTGGGCCGGGCGGACACCTCGAAAGACAGGGCCGCTCTGCGTGAGGCGCGATTCCGGCGCTTGCTCCGGGAGCAGAAGTACATGGATTTGAGCGAGGAGGAGAAATCGGAAAAGGATTTGGACGAGGTCCGGCTCACTGAAAAGGAATATTCCACTTATCTGTGGCGGGCGTACAAGGAAGCTCCCCTGGAGAAGCCGACAAACGCTTTGGGATTTATCAAGAAGCTCCCGCCGGAGGAGCTGGAGGAGAGACTCCGGGACAGTGTTTCCGTTTCCGGGGAGGATTTGCGGCAATTGGCCGCGGACAGGGCGAGAAGGGTGCTGGAGTTCCTTCAGGAGGAGGGGCCTGTCTCACCGGAGAGGCTCTTCCGGCAGAGTCCGGAGCTTGGCTCGGACCAGGAGGGTTCTTTTGCCATGGCCGAGATCCGGATCCACTGAAAAGCCCGCCCTGGAG
>JAIPDU010000052.1 GCA_021737525.1 Desulfohalobiaceae bacterium
GCCTCGCTCAGGATTCCTCCCCCGCAACCCACATCCAGGGCGCGACGCCCTCGCAGCGTCGCCCTGGAAGCCACATACCCGGCCCGGGCGGGTGTGATGTCGTGCAGGGCACGCAAGCCTCTGCCCGCCTCCCACCAGGAATCGCTCAAGGCCTCGAATCGGTCCAGCTCGCCCTGGTCCGTATCGCTTGTCCGCGCCATCTCCCTCCCTCCCCGGGGCATCGGTCTCAGTAGCAGCACCCCGGCACAGGAACGTTTACATGCGCGAGCCACTGCGCTATGCTTTCCAAAAAATTACGCCCGCAGGAGCCAGTATGCCTCGAGAATGGCAGTATCTGCAATCCCGTCGCGAGCGCGGGCTCAGCATCCTCACCTTGCGCACGGACACAGCCGTTTCTCCGCGCACCGGGGAAGCCCATGAATTCCATATCCTGGAATCATCCCCCTGGGTCAACATCCTCCCCCTGACCTCCCGGGAAGAAGTGGTGCTTGTGCGCCAGCAGCGACACGGCATCCGGGAGGCCACTCTGGAGCTCCCCGGAGGCCTGGTCGAGGCCGGAGACACACCGCGGGACGCCGCAGTGCGGGAAATGCGGGAGGAGAGCGGCTACGAGCCGGGCAGGGTGAGCCACCTGGGCAGCGTCCACCCCAATCCGGCCTTTCTGGACAACCAGTGCCACATGTATCTCTGCCGCGACGTCGTGCCTTCGGGGGAACAGGACCTGGACGAAAAGGAGGACATCCGGGTCGAGACCCGTCCCCTCCAGGAAATTCCCGGCCTGATCGCCAATGGTGCGATCACCCACTCCCTGGTCCTGTGCGCCTTTTTCTACTTTTTCCTGGAAAGGCCCCAGGCCTTTCCCCGGGCACGGCCCTAATACGCGAGGACCCCTTATGCAGCTTTCCACCCCGACAACAGAGCAACAGTACACCATCCAGCAGTTCCTGCAGCACCAGATCGCTCCCACTCTGGGCTGCACCGAGCCCGTGGCCGTAGCTCTGGGGGCGGCGGCAGCGGCCTCCCTGCTTCCGGAAGACGAATCCGTCCGGGAAATCCGGGTCCGGGTGGACCCGGGTGTATTCAAGAATGGACTCGGGGTCCTGATTCCCGGAACCGGCGGGCTGCGCGGCCTGGCGCTGGCCTCTGCCCTGGGCGCGCTCAGCGGCGATCCCGCCCACGGGCTCGAGCTCCTGCAGGACATCACCCCGGAAGGGCTCGCCGCGGCCCGGGCCCTGGTGGAGCGGGGAGCTGTGGACGTGGCCCTCCTGGACGATGCCGAGGCCCTGTTCATCCAGACCGAGATCCGGACATCCCGGCGCTCCTGCGAATCCCTCATTCGCGACCGCCACGACAACCTGGTCAGCCTGGCCTGCCAGGGACGGGAGGTGCCGAGCGAGCTCCTGCAGCCCAAGAACGAGGATCAAGAAGAAGGCGGGGCCGGAGGCATGGATCGCTGGCTCCAGGGCCTGAGCATGGAAACAATCCTGGGGATGCTGGGTGAGCTGGGCCCACAGGACCTTGACTTTCTCCGGCGCGGCGTGGAGATGAACATGGCCCTGGCGGAATACGGCCTGGCCCACGCCCCAGGGCACGGGGTGGGAGCGGGACTGGCGGCGCTGCAGGAAGAAGACGGCGCGGATTGGGACATGGAACGAACCGCCCAGATCTGGACCGCCGCAGCGGCGGACGCGCGCATGGCCGGAGTCAACCTTCCGGCCATGAGCTCGGCGGGCAGCGGCAACAACGGATTGACCGCGGTGCTGCCCCTTTACGCAGTGCAGCGATTCGTCTCCTGTCCCCGGGACAGGCTTTGGGAATCAGTCTGCCTGAGCCATCTGATCAATGCCATGATCAAGGCCCACCTGGGACGGCTGTCCGCGGTCTGCAGTTGCTCCGTTGCAGCGGGATCCGGCGCCGCCGCCGGAATCGCCCGCATTCTGGGCGGAGACGGGGAGACGATTTCCGCATCCGTGACCAACGTGGTGGAGGATTTGGCGGGCGTGCTCTGCGACGGGGCCAAGCCGGCCTGTGCCCTGAAACTGGCCACGGCCGCAGGCTGTGCTGTACGATCGGCGCGACTCGCCCAGCTCGGGGTGCGCATCCCCTCCTCGGAGGGAATCGCCGGGGACAGCCTGGAAAGGACCCTCCATCACCTGGGGCGCTTGGGGCAAAGCGGATTTACCCAGCTGAACCGGGCCATCCTGGACACCATGCTGAACAAGGATCGTTCCTGAATCGGGCCGGGACCTCGATCACCTCCCTGCGTAATCCTTCCCCGGGCATTTTTCCATTCGGACCTACCTGCCGTGTCCCTCGCCCCGAATGAAGGCCTCGGTCCATTCCCGGGCCTGTCTGTCGCCGTACAGCTGTGGCGGATGCTTCATGAAACAGCAGCTCGGCCCGAGCAAGGGGCCCGCCTGGCCCCGCTCCAGGGCCAGCTTGAGGCAGCGGACCGCGTCGATGGCGCAGCCAGCGGAGTTGGGCGAATCCTCCACGGAGAGCTTGAGATCCAGGCTCACGGGAACATCCCCGAAAATGCGCCCCTCCATCCGGATAAAGGCGGTTTTGCTGTCCTGTTGCCAGGACACGTAGTCGCTGGGCCCCACGTGGATGGCCCCTTCCTCCAGACGCCTCGCCGCTGCGGCCTGAACCGCCTCTGTCTTGGACTCCTTCTTGGAGGCCAGCCTGCTCCGGTTGAGCATGTTCAGAAAGTCCGTATTCCCCCCTGTATTGAGTTGATAGGTCCGAGTGAGCTCCACCCCCCGGTCCCGGAAGAGGTCGCTCAGAGCCCGGTGCACGATGGTGGCCCCCATCTGGGACTTGATGTCGTCGCCGATGATCGGCAGGCCTGCGCGCTCAAAGCGCTCCGCCCACCCGGAATCACTTGCCAGAAAGACCGGGATGCAGTTGAGCATTCCCACACCCGCTCGCAGGGCGCACTCCGCGTAGAATCCCGTGGCCTCCTCCGAGCCCACCGGCAGATAGTTCAAAAGGACCTTGGCCCCGCTCTCACGGAGCAGCCGAGCCACATCCTCCTCGTCCGGCTCCGGCTCACCCGCGGGAGCAAAGGTGTCCTCCTCGCGGTATCCCCGCATGTGATCGGAGACTCCGTCCAATATCCGGCCCATGCTGACAGTCACATCCTGTCGGGGAATACGGGAATGAAAAACGCGGGTACAGTTGGGGCTGGCGAAAACGGCCTCGGATACGTCCCGGCCCACCTTGCGCCGGTCGATGTCCAGGGCGGCCACCACCTCGACGTCACCTGGCAAGTATCCCCCGATCTCCCAGTGCATCAGGCCGACGGCCTCACTGGATTCCCTGTCCCTGTAGGCGTATACCCCCTGCAGCAGGGCGCTGGCGCAATTGCCCAAACCAACGATAGCCACCTTGATCCGGCTCATGGCTCCACTCCTCACATTTTCCGCTTGCCACTGAGACTAGCCGGGAGAACGTCCTCGCAAAACCTTTACGCCCGGGAAACACATCAATACAGTCCTCATTCCCTAGTCGTGTCCGCCCCAAAAAGCATTAAAAATGATCGGATGAAAGGCTCCCATGCAGGAATCCTACGCGGGGTATTTTTCAACTATTTAGTGGAGGTTCTGTCGATTTTCTTCGCTCGTCACGCGGGGGCCGGGATGCCCCCGCGTGACGAGCGTTAGAAAATCAAGAACCGGAGCTGCACAGTGAAAAAATACCCCGCGTAGGATTTTCTCATGAGTAATTTCGCGGACACGACATTAGACGACCCGGACACAACCAGCATGGAAATGCTGCAAGGCGATTCTGCGCCCATTCGGCATTCAGTCGCAATAAATTCACCCGGATCACGGCCATTTTTTATCATATATCCCGGTGCCGGGGAAGACAAGGCCCTTGACCGGCCTCGCTAACCGTGCTCTCCGGGAGAGGGGGGAATAAGCTGTTGATGCGGTAGCACCCGTCGCGCGAGCGAACTGCATTGCATCGAAGGCTGAAATCCCTTAGGATGAAAGCATAGGTCTTAATTGGATCCCGAAGCAACACCCCCCATCGCCGGGGATTGAGCGCTTCGCGAACAGGAGCGTGCCCCACGCGGAAAAGCCGGCTCCGCACACCGGATATCCAATCTTTTGTGCCCTGCGGTGACGGCAGAAAACTCAGAACAAGGAGGTCCTATGGCAGACTTCATGGAACTCGTCCGCACCAGACGCAGCATACGCAAATTCACCGAGGAGGAGGTTACATCGGAGCAGCTGAACACTGTCCTGGAGGCCGCCAGATGGACACCGTCCTGGGCCAACACCCAATGCTGGGAGATCATCAGCGTCACCCGCCAGGATCTGAAGGAGTCCCTGCAGCAGACCCTGGTCAAGGGCAATCCGGCGAGCAAGGCCCTTGTTCAGGCACCGGTGGTCCTGGTCCTCTGCGGCAGGCTAAAGACAGCTGGATACTACAAAGGCGAGGTTACTACGAAATTCGGGGACTGGTTCCTCTTCGACCTGGGGCTGGTGAGCCAGAGCATTTGTCTGGCCGCCCACTCCATAGGACTGGGTAGCGTGATCGTGGGGCTGTTCGACCACGACGGAGCCGCCCGGGTCCTGGATGTTCCCGAGGGCAACGAGCTGGTGGCTCTGATTCCCCTGGGGCATCCGGCCCAGGAGCCCAAGACGCCCGAGAGGCGAAGCATCGAGGACTTCACCCACAGCGAGACCTGGTAGGACGACTCGTCCGGCACTCATTTCACAATGAGTGCCGGACTATCCCCGATTGACCATCCTGGGCTTACTCCCCTCCTGCGGCCCCACAATCCCGTCCTGCTCCATCTGTTCCACATAGCGGGCCGCCCGGTTAAAGCCGATCCGCAGCTGCCTCTGAATCATGGAGATAGAGGCCTTGCCCTGTTCCAGGACGAAGTTGACCGCCTGATCGTAGAGGGGGTCGTTGGTCACGTCTTCGTCCTCCGAGCCGGGCCCGGAGCTCCCTGTCTTGTTTTTCCACTGCTCCAGATCCACTTCCGCCCTGGGCTCGGAGCTCCACTGACGCCAGAAGTCCAGCAGGGAAGAAATCTCCTCGTCGCTCAGAAAGGGACCGTGCATCCGCTCCAGCCTGCCAGCGGTGGACTTGAACAACAGATCCCCCTTGCCCAGGAGGTATTCCGCCCCCCCGGAATCAAGGATAGTCCGCGAATCGTGCCTGGAGCTGACCTGAAAGGCGATTCTGGCCGGAAAATTGGCCTTGATCAGGCCGGTCACCACGTCCACCGAGGGACGCTGCGTGGCGAGAATGATGTGGATCCCCGCAGCGCGAGCCAGCTGGGCCAGCCGCACGATGCAGCTCTCCGCCTCCTTGCCCGCGGTGAGCATGAGGTCCGCCAATTCGTCAATGATGATTACCAGATAGGGAATGCGTTGCAAGCCTTCCACGGACTGGGGATCCTTCTGCCGCTGGTTCTCCAGCTTCCGGTTGTAGGAGGCGATATTGCGGACGCTCAAAGAGGCCATGGCCTGATAGCGCCGCTCCATCTCATGAAGCGCCCAGTCCAGAGCCGCCTTGGCCAGATCCATTTCCGTGACCACAGGATGGACCAGGTGGGGCAGATCGTCGTACACAGCGAGCTCGATCCGCTTGGGATCGATGAGCAGAAGATTGACCTCCTCCGGGGATGCCTTGAACAGAAGACTCTGGATGATCCCGTTGAGGCAGACGCTCTTGCCTGTTCCGGTGGCGCCGGCCACCAGGAGATGAGGCATATCCGTCAGATCCTCCACTCTGGGCTGGTCCTCGATGGTATGGCCCAGGGCCATGGGCAGGCTGGCCTTGCTTCGGATGAAGGCATCGGACTCCACGATCTCCCGGAAGTAAACCGTCTGTCGTTTCCGGTTGGGCACCTCGATGCCCACCATGTCCTTGCCCGGAATGGGAGCCACGATCCGTACGGCGTAGGCCTTGAGGGCCAGGGCCAGATCGTCGCTCAGATTGGCGATGCGCCGGATCTTGATTCCCGGGGCCGGCTTGAACTCGAACATGGTCACCACCGGTCCGGGCTGGACGTTGATCAGCTCCCCCTTGATCCCGAAGTCGAGCAGGCAGGATCTGAGCCTGGAGGAAAGGTCCTCCAGCTCCGCGGCATCCGCGGGTGAGCCCTTTTCCGGCACCGGTGCCAGGAGCTCCGGGCCCGGATAATTCCCCTTCTTGCGCTTATTCCCTCCGGAAGGGGAGGCTCCAGAGGAAGCCTTGTTCGTACGGGATCCCGCGCCGGACTTGTCCCTGGAATCGGAGGCTTCCTTCTTTTTTGCCGGCTTGGCCGCCGCTTTGGAGGGCGGGGCCGGAGCGGACTCCGAGGACGCGGTCCTGCGGAAAGGCGGCCACAGCCGCGGGAAACCGAGCCGGGGGACACGGATCGCAGCTGGGAGCTCCCGTATTCTGCTGAGCGCACCTGGCCAGGAATGGCCCACCAAAAGCTGAAACCCCACGAGAAGGAGAAAGAGCCACACAAGCAGGGCTCCGGTGATGTGCAGATAGGAAACCGCCAGGGAGTAGAGCGCCGTCCCCAGCAATCCGCCGCCGCTCACCCCGTTCATCCGCAGGCCCTGTCCCCAGGAGCTAGCCATAAGCCCGAGCAGGCAGAAAAAGAACAAAAGGATTCCCACCCAGCGCCGGGTGGCCAAACGCAACCGGGGATGCATGAGCCCCGCTCCCGCCGTCAGGAGCATAAGTGGAACAAACCAGGCGACAAGGCCGAAGGCTTCCAGGAGAAAGCCGGAAAGATGGGCCCCCACCACGCCCGCGGCATTATCGTAGGTGAAGCCGGGGCTCAGATGCTGGGTGAAGGAAGGGTCCTGCGGCGAGTGTGTAGCCAGGCTGACCACCACCAGGGCGCAACAGAAGAAGAGGGCCAGTGCCCCGAATTCCCTGAGGTGCCGGTTCAGATCGATCATAGATTATGGTCTCGAATGCCGCGGTCTCGCCCCCGCTGTATATGGGGATGCGCCGTATTAGGGTTTGTGGGGTAAAAGGAGCGACCGGGAGAGGGAAGCGGCCAAGCCCCCTTCCCGGCCTTCTGAAGCTCTGAACAGGCCTTCTGCCTTGGATGAGCGAAAACAGCCGCTGCGGCGGCGACCCTGGAATGAAGAGGGAGGGGGGCTAACCGTCTCGCTGCCGTATCCGGGGATGTGTCTTTTTTGGGCACGGGAGCGCTATTCCCTGCCCAGGTATTCGCCACTGCGGGTGTCCACCTTGATCCGGTGTCCCACCTCGATGAACAGGGGCACGTTCACCACCAGCCCCGTTTCCAAAGTGGCCGGCTTGGTGGCCCCCGTGACCGTGTCCCCCCTGATGCCCGGCTCTGTGTCCGTAACCTCCAGCACGACGGTGTTGGGGAGATTCACGTCCACGATCTCGCCCCTGTAAAGGACCACCTTGATCTGCTGTCCCTCAGCCAGGTATTCCGCCTTGCCGCCCAGACTGTCCGCCCGGGCCTCGATCTGCTCATAGGTCCAGAAGTCCATGAAAGCCAGCAGCCCCCCGTCGCGGTAGAGATACTGCATGTCCCTGCTCTCCAGATCCGGGCGGCTTATCTTCTCCCCCGAGCGAAAGGTGTGCTCAATCACCCCTCCGGTGAGCAGATTGCGGAGCTTGGTCCAGATAGTGGCACCGCCGCGGCCGGATTTGGCGTGCAGAAAATCCAGGACCTCGTAGGGCCCCCCGTTCAGCTCGATCTTGAGGCCATTCCGGATATCATTGGTTGAATACATCGTGCTCTGCTCCCTTCCTGTCACTCATCTCGCTTTTCGGATTCTCCGGCACGGGCCAGCTCACCTTTCCGTGCCCGCCTTGTCCCGCACATGCAACCGGTAAATCGCCTGAACGGCGTAGACATAGCTCAACAAGCCGAAGCCGGAAACCACCCCGACGCACTGGGGAGCGATCATGCTTTGATGGCGCAGGGGTTCCCGCCTCGCCCAGACATTGCTCAGATGAACCTCCACGCAGGGAATGCCTATCCAGGCCAAGCAATCCGCCAGGGCCAGACTGGTATGGGTGTAGGCCCCGGCGTTGAACGCGATCCCCTGTATTCCCTCCTCCACGGCTCGCTCCAACCGATCGATGAGCCCGCCTTCGCTGTTGGACTGATGCAGCACCAGTTGCACTGCATCCGCGGCATCACCCATGACCTCCCGTAACAACCCGGGCAGGTCCTGCAGGGTGCGCTCCCCGTAGATCTCGGGCTGCCGTCGGCCCAAGACGCCCAGATTGGGTCCGTTGAGAACGAGAATCCTGATCGGTTCCATCTGAGGCCCCCTCGCCTTCGGTCAGGCACTACTTGGTCTCTTCCGGGAGCTCTGGACCTTGCGGCTCCTTTTTGGGCTCGACCATGACCTCGGGCTGATCGGGCTCCTCTTCCACCTTGTCCGGCTCCTCCTCTTCCTTTTCCGGGGCAACGGGAGTGACTTCCGTGCGCAGAAGGAAGACAAGATCCCCTGCCTGGATCTCGCGTTTGGTTTCCATGAGGACCCCCTGGGCCCTGTTGCCGATGGTGCGGTAAATGTGGCCCGAGCCCATGATCTGGCCCTTTTCCGGATCATCAAGGGCGGTGTCCATCTTGACCACAACGAAATAAGCCCCCTGCTCATCCGGAACCAGCTGGTTCAGCTCCAGCATCACTTGATAGTTCCCAGCGGCCATGCTCCGCTTGGACTCGATGGAAGTGATCTCGCCGGACACCTGTTCCACAGGGGCCAAGGTCACCTGAACCTCGAAGCGTTTGCTGTAGACCTTGGTGATCTCCTCCGCTTCCACATCGAACTCTTTCTTGCGGACATGGAAGTCGGAAAAGCCCTCATCCAGCACGTTTGCCCCGCTGGGACGGATAAGGTATCCTTTCTGGATCCAGGGGTTCACAGCTTCGCGCACCCCCTTTTCCTCGGCCCGCTCCCA
>JAIPDU010000053.1 GCA_021737525.1 Desulfohalobiaceae bacterium
AGGATTCCGGTCAGGGTGACGACCCAGATGGTTCCCAGGAGATACCAGTCATAGAAGGAGGAAGCGTCGCGCTGGGCCGCGTTTGCGTCCAGGCGCCTCTTGGTCAGGAAGACCAGCCCCACGACCAAGCCGATGGCCCCCAGGTTGGCCAGGATCTTGACCGGATTCCACAGGGCCATGGGATAGGGCATGTCCAGGAAGCCGACGACCTTGCCGCCCCAGTGGGTGAAAGCCACGATACCCGTGACGATGAATAGGGCCACGAAGGAGTAGAACAGGACGATGTGACCCTTGAATTTGGTCTCGTCGCTCTCTTCCGTGCCGCAATCCTTCCATTTCTTGTGCGTAATCACCTCTTCCTTGATCACCTGCCACAGGCTGACCCAGATGCTCTGGGGCCGATTGTAGCCCACAACAAAGGTGCGCGGCTGCTCATTGAAGGTCTGGGCCATGGTGCTTATACCCCGGTAGAAGGTGTAGAGCACAAACAGGGCCGCAAGGCCGAAAATGGGGTCGATGCTGAAGTCTCCGGGGAAGATGAGCCCGAACTCGATCTCTCCGTGGAGCGTGGGAAAGGGAGTGCCGTGTATGGAGCCGGTGATCAGCCAGACAATGAGAAAGATCGCCGCGGGGATGGCGATGAGCTTGGGAAGATGCCACACGGAGCTCATCCAGCGTCCCAGGAACTTGGGTCCGGCCAGGCTCTGGTAGGCCATGTTCCGCAGGGCGGCCATGAGCTCGCCCGGATAGGCACCGCGGGGGCACATTTCGCTGCACTGCCCGCACTTGTGGCAGAGCCACATGTCCACGTCCTGGACCAGCTTGTCCTTGAGCCCCCATTGCGCCCAGACCATCTCCTTGCGGGGGAAGGGCTTGTCCATGGGCGAGATGGGGCATACCACACTGCATGTGGCGCACTGGTAGCACTTTTTGAGATCCAGCCCGCCCACATCCTGCAGATCCTGGATAAAGCCCAGGTCGGGCCTGATTCGATTCGCGGTGGTCATATAGCTCCTCCTAGAAACCCTTGAATGGATTCGGTCCCAGTTTGAAAATCTCGTCAACGAAGTTGTCGATGATCTGCGGGATACGCTCGTAGTCGTCGATGGCCGCTTCCTCCTGCCGGACCCGCTCGGTCTCGATGCCCAGCTTGTCCAGGGTCTCCCCGATGTTCTGCATCCGGCTCTGGCAGAGCTCCGAGCCCTTCATGAAGTGGCACTGGTAGTCTTCGCCGTACTTGCAGCCCAGAAGGAGACAGCCGTCGTTGCCCTTGCTCATGGCGTCGGCGATCCAGATGGTGTTCACCGAGCCCAGGCAGCGAACCGGGATGATCCGCACATAGGGGCTCCATTTCTTGCCCTGCTGGGCGGCCATGTCCAGGGCGGGATATGCGTCGTTCTCGCAGGCCAGGATGAGGATGCGTGGGCCGCCTTCCTCCATTTCCTCCGGGACGTCGATGGAGCTGATCATGGCCCCGATCTGGCCCACGCTGTAGTTGTCGAAATAGATCACGCGTTCCGGGCAGCATCCCATGCAGGTGCCGCAACGACGGCAGCGCGCGATATTGGGTTTGGGCGTCCCGTCCGCGTCCTCCTCCAGCGCGCCGAAGGGGCATTCTATGGTGCAGCGCCGGCACTGGGTACAGCGCACGAAATTGAACTTGGGATAGGTCAGGTCCCCGGAGCGGGGATGGACAGAGACTCCCCGGTTCACGGACTCCAGGCACTGAATGGCCTTGAGCGCCGCCCCCTGGGCGTCCCTTTCGCTCTTGGCCAGGCTCATGGGCTGGTGCACGCAGCCGGCTGTATAAATACCCGTCCGTCTGGTTTCATAAGGGAAGCAGATATAGTTGGAGTCAGCAAAGCCGTCGAAAAGCTCCAGCTCGGGGAAGGCCTTGCCCTGCCTGTAGGCCAGCTGGACCACGGGGTCCAGGGCCGTGGTGGGCACCAGCCCGGTGGGGAGCACGAGCAGATCGGCTTCCAGCTCCACGGGCTCGCCGATGAGGTTGTCCTCCACACCAAGGACGAGCCTGTCCTGGGGGCTCTCTTCCAGAGAGGATATCATGCCCTTGGTGAGCATGATCCCGGGATCGTCCTGGGCCGCCTTGTAGTAGTGCTCGTTCAGTCCGGAGGCGGTCATGTGCTCGTAGATGATGTAGCTCAAAGCGCTCTCGTCGTTTTCCCGGATATAGCGGGCCTGCTTGAGCGCGGTCATGGTGGTGAGCTCAGTGGTATAGGGCAGATGGCGATAGGATTCCGTCTTCTGGAAGGGCTCCTCGATGGCCTCGTCCTCTTCTTCTTCCTCCCGCTTCTTGCGCTCCTCTTCCAGGCGGGCCTTTTCCTCTTCTTCCTGCCGGGCGAAGTCCTCCAGGACATGGCTGAATCCCAGAACGAAGGCCACGCTCTGCGGCTTGGCCCCGTCGCTGGGCCGAACGATTTCTCCCTTCTGGGCCATCTGCTCCAATTGCCAGGTGGTGATCACATTCTTGTGCTTGCCGTAGCCCATGGGCTCCAAGTAGGAGGTGTCCTGTTCCTCCCAGCCGGTGGCAATCACGGCTGCCCCCACGGATTCCTGCTGTTGCTCGGATCCGACCTGGATATTGGCTGTGAAGTTACCGGGCTGGCCCTCCAGGGACTGAAGAGTGGAGCCGGTGTAGACCGTGATCTTGGGGTGCTGGTTTACGGCCTCGATCCGCTCCTGGAGATTGATCTCCTGGGCCTGGGTATAGGGGGGCTTGAGAGGAAAAGTCTTGTACATCTGCGCGGCGTGTCCGCCGAGCTGCTTCTGCTTTTCCACCAGGATAACCTCGTACCCGGCACCGGCGGTGCTCAGGGCCGCGTTGATGCCGGACCAGCCGCCTCCGAGCACAAGGACCTTCTTGACCGATTCCAGGACTTCTGGTTCGGGTACCTCGCTTCGCTGCAGCTTGTTCATGGACATGTTGATGTAGTCCTGCGCCATGCCCTGCAGGTCAAGAGGCTGATCCTTGTCTCCGGGCAGACTGCCGTCGGGATTGCGATAGGCCCAAATGCAGAGCTCGCGGAGATTGACCCGGTCCATGGAGACACCCTGGCCGAAGTCGAAGAACTCCTGGTCCTTCCTGGGAGAGGTGCCGCAAATGGAGACAGCGTCGATCTCGCCTGCGTCGATATCCTGTTTCACTGTGCTGTGGCCCTGTTCGCTGGCCAGTTGATCCACGATGCGAACGACGGGGCAGACGCTGGACCATTTATTTTGGATCTTCTCCGAAAGGGACTCGAGATCCAGATAGGGCTCGAGACTGGACTTATCGAAATAGACACCGATCTTCTCGGCCATTTTTACCTCCCTCTCACCGTTTGGATAGCTTTCATTGCCGCAGCTGTTCCGGACTGTGCCGATTTCATGACGTCCAGCGGCTCAACTGCGCAACCAGCTGGTATTATGCCGGATGTATCGCTTTCGCTCACGAAGCCCTCTTCATCCGTGGAGAGATTCAGAGGGAGCGTCTCCTGGGCCAGGTTGGGCTGCATACCGGTGGCCAAAACCACCATTTCGTAGCGGGTTTTCAGCTTGCGGCCGGAAATCGCGTCCTCCGCGGTGATCCAGACATCGCCGCTTGCCAGGTCCTCTTCAACCTCCGCCACCTTGCCCTTGATGGCCTGAATATTCTCGTCCGCCAGGGTTTGCTGGGCGAAATTCTCGTAGCGCCCCGGAGTACGCAGGTCGATGTAATAAATGTCCACTTCGCTATCCGGATACTGTTCCCGGAGGTAGCGGGCCTGTTTCAGGGATGCCATGCAGCAGATATAGGAGCAATAGTTCAGGTGGTTTTCATCCCTGGAGCCGGCGCACTGCACAAAGGCCACCTTTTTGGGTGCGGCGTCGTCCGATGGGCGCTTGATCCGCCCTTCAGTCGGACCGGAGGGAGCCGCCAATCGTTCCATTTGCATATTGGAGATGCAGTTGGCGATGCGACCCGCCCCCAGGTTGGTCAGGTTGCTGGTGTCGTAGGGCCGCCATCCTGTGGCCAGGATAATGCTTCCCACTTGCAGGGTTATGTTTTTTTCCTCCTGATCCAGGTCGATCTGCTTGGACTTGGATAGCTTGGAGCGGTCCTCCTCGCTCAAGTTCTCCTTGTCCAGGACATAGCGAGGCGGATAGGCGAATGGTGCGCTCATGTACAATGGCCTGCGCTTGACCAGGCCGAACTCGAATTCGTTGTCCGCGTCTTGGCTCAGGCTTTCGGCCAGGCGGCTCAGATCGACACTCGATGCAGGTGTGTGCCTGGGGCGCAGTTTCACCGTGACCTCGAAATTCCCGGCTTCCCCGCTTACGGAGACCACATCCGCCATGGTGAAGACCTGGAGGTTCCTGTTGTTCTTGATCCGCTGATACTGGATCTCCAGACCGCAGGAAGGCGGGCAGAGCTTGGGAAAATACTTGTTCAGCTGCATGACCCGGCCGCCCAAATATGGGCTCTTTTCTACGAGATACACTTCCTCACCGAGTTCGGCTGCTTCCAGAGCGGCGGTCATTCCGCTGAAGCCTCCCCCGATTACCAGTATGCTTTGTGCCATCGGACTCCTCCCTCTATCTGAAGTCTTTTGCCGCATGACGGGGTGAACTGCCGGCGTTCACGCATAAGCGGCGTCTCGGGACGTTAGGTGGGCTGTCAAAAACAGTTCATCCTGTACAAAGTTCGAATAGAGCGGCGCTAGGGTGGTGCCGTGATTTCGATTCAAGGGCCCTGGCCCAATTCCAGAAGGATTGCCTGCTCCCCTGCCGACAACCGGACCATGCTTTTTTGGTAGCGGGCTCAACTGATCTCACGAGGCCGGAGAAGGGCTCGAAAATCGACGAAGTGATCCCTAGGCAACAAGGAAATCGGTTGATCGGTGCGTGAGAGGGCTTTGTCCAGGATGAACTGATTTTGACCAAAAAGCCGCAGGCCGCTTTGAGCGGCCTGCGGCAAGGGTCGGTTTTCGGTTTAGGGGGCGTAGGGATCCGGAACGATCTTGTAGTAGGGCCTCTTGAACAGGGTCACCTGGTTCTTTTCCGGGTCGTATTTGGAGTTCACGAAGCAGAGCCAGGTGGAATCGTCGAGGCCCATGTAGTCCGTGCGGTAGTAGAATCCGGGGTAGCGGCTCTCCTTCCGGAACTCGATGTGCTGCATGTGCAGGCGCACGGTCCACAGCCTGTGGTACTGCTCCCAGGCGCGCATGAGCTCGTGCAGATCGCGCGCGGCAAGGTGCTTGGCGTCCTCCTCGAGCATGTCCAGCAGCTTGAAGCCCTCGCTGAGCATGGACTCGGAGGTCATGTACATCGTGGCGCAACCGCCGCCGTACTCGTCGGTGTGCTTGACCAGGCGGTCCATGAAGTTCTTGGGAGTGATGCAGTAGGGGTTCACCGTGGGATCGGTGGACTCCTCCTTGGTCTCCTGCCAGGTGTACCAGGGCTGGTAGACCAACTTCTTGGCTTCATCCGCGCTGATCTTGAGCTGAGGCTTGTAATCCTTGTGGTCCACGCACCAGCGGACCATCTGCTTGCCCACGATGCGGCCCTCGGCGTGGGAACCGGAGGAGAACTTGTGCCCGGAGGCGCCGACGCCGTCGGCAGCGGTGAACAGGCCGTTGACCGTGGTCATGCGGTTGTAGACCTTGCCGTTGTCCGCCTTGACCTTGTAGTCGTCCGGTACCCAGTCCTCGTCCGGTCCGGAGACCCAGATGCCGCAGCAGCCGGAGTGGGAGCCCAGAAGATAGGGCTCGGTGGGCATCAGCTCGGAGGCCTTCTCCTCGGGCTTGATGTTCATGGCCGCCCAGAGGTTGGCCTGGCTGGGGCACATGTCCAGGAAGTCCTCCCAGGCCTCGGACTCGAGATGCTTCTGCTCGTTCTTGTTCAGTTCCTTGAAGGTGTTCTGCAGGGCGGTCGCGGTGTCCATGAACAGCGGCCCGCGGCCCTCGCGCAGCTCGCGCATGGCCAAGTGGTTCCGCAGGCAGGCGGGCACCACGGAGCCCGTGGCGTAGCCGCGGTCCTTGTACGGCTTGAGCATGGCCTCGTTGGTCTTGACGTAGTCCTCGCCCTTGGCGTTGGTGGCCTGGGACTTGAAGAGCAGGAACCAGGCACCGACAGGGCCGTAGCCGTCCTTGAACCGGATGGGAACGAAGCGGTTCTCCATCATGGTCATTTCCGCGCCGACCTGGGCGCACATGGCATAGGTGGAGCCGGCGTTCCAGACAGGATACCAGGCCCGGCCCATGCCCTCGCCGGTGGCGCGGGGACGGTAGACGTTGACCGCTCCGCCGCAGGCGACCAGCATGCAGTTGGCCCGGAAGATATAGACCTTGTTCTCCCGGGTGGAGAAGCCGACAGCACCGGCGACACGGTTGGGCTCATTGGCGTCCATGAGGAGCTTGACCACGAAGACACGCTCCAGGTAGCGCTCCTCGCCCAGGGCGTTCTTGGCTGCCTCTGCCACGATCACCTTGTAGGACTCGCCGTTGATCATGCACTGCCAGCGGCCGGAGCGGACCACCTGGGCGCCCTCGCGGACCTTGTGCCCCTCGGACTTGGCCTTGGCCCCGTCCAGGTTCTTGCCGTCCTTCTTGACCCACATGGGCAGGCCCCATTCCTCGAAAAGATGCACCGAGTTGTCCACGTGGCGGCCCACATCGAAGATGAGGTCCTCGCGGACGATGCCCATGAGGTCGTTGCGGATCATGCGCACGTAGTCGTCCGGCACGTTCTCGCCCTGCTTCATGCCCAGATAGGTGTTGATGGCGGACAGGCCGGGGGCGACGGCGCCGGAGCGCTCCATGGCGGCCTTGTCCAAGAGCAGAATGTTGACCCCGTACTTGTCCCCCCAGCGAACGGCCTCCACAGCTGCTCCGCATGCAGCCATGCCGCCGCCGACGATCAAAGCATCAGTATCCATCTCCACAACTTCCGGCTCCGCCAGGGGCAGACCCTTGGTTGCGTCCTTTGTTGGCAACTGAGGCATAATCCCTCTCCTTTTTCATGTTTGCGTGTTGTCCGCAGGAAAGGACCCGGCCGGATGGGCACTGGGCCCTAGTCCGGGTTCTTCCAGGTCTGTGTGACGTCTGCGTCATTCATTTCGTATTTCTGGGCAATGGGATCCTTGGGGGTGACCACTTCGGTTTCGTTGAAGAAGTTGGGGCTTTCCAGATCCTCGGGCTCGCCCTGGCCGTAGCCGGTGAAGGGATCGATGGAGCCTTCCGCCGTGGTGCGGATGGGGAACTTGAAGCGCTTGACCTCGCCGCTGCGGAACTGGACGGTCCACATGATGTCCTCACCGCTGCGCAGGGGGATGCTGGTCCCGCCCATGGGGGCGAAGTCGGCATAGGGCCTGATGGTCATGGCGCCCTGGGGGCAGATCTTGATGCAGGAATAGCATTCCCAGCACTGCTCCGGCTCCTGGTTGTAGGCCTTCATCTCTTTTTCATCCAGGATCATCAGATCGTTGGGGCAGACGTACATGCAGGCCGTTCTCTCCCCGCCCTTGCAGCCGTCGCATTTTTCCGGGTTCACGTAAGATGGCATGTCCATCCCTCCTTAACATTGGTTTAGGATTGCCTCCCTTTTGAGCGGGAGTCGGTACCTCCTCATAAACTAATCTTGGCGGGGCCGTTCGGCCCCGCCAAGATTAGCGTACCTCTTTCAGGACGTCATCCATGACATCCAGGGTCTGTTTTTGCACCACCTTCTCGAAGATCTTGTCCTTGACCTTCTTGGGCAGCAGCTCGATGCTGCCGGTGGTGGATGTATCGTGCTTGGCGCCGAACTCATTGACCAGGATCTTGGCCTGCTCGTCCGTGGCATAGGCCACGAGCACCTTCATTCCGGCCAGGCGCTCTTCCGTGTGCTGGGCGACTCCCGCCTTTTCCAGCTGCTCGTAGCGCTCCTCGTTAACCCATACATAAATGGGATTTTTTCCCTCTGCCATGTTCAAACCTCCTCTTGCAACCTATAGGGGTTTAGTATCGAATACCGCTATCCTGTTTTCCAGGTACTCGTCCGTGACGAAGGGGGAGCCCTGGCCGTACTTCTCGGCGCACTCCTGGACCACGTCGAAGACCTCGGGCCGGATGATCAGGCGCGGAGGCTTCACCCCGTCGGTCACGATGCTGCGGATGAGCGTGCCGCTGAACTTCTGCTGCTTGTCCTTGTGGTTGCAGAGGCCCTCGCTGGTGATCTCCGCGCAGACTGGGCAGTAGAGCCAGTTCATGGAATAGACGGGAGTGATGTCCAGCTTGTCCCGGACGCTGTCCAGCATGTGGTGGGCCTCGTATCCGCCGTAGTAGTCGCCCACGCCGGCGTGGTCACGACCGAACATGTGATGGGTGATGCCCAGGTTGGTGCGCAGGATGGCGTGGAAGATGGCCTCCTTGGGCCCGGCGTAGCGCATGTCCCAGAAGGTCAGGGAGGTGAGGTGGTTGTGCGGGCCGAAGTAGCCGGCCTTTTCCAGCTCGTCCTGGCAGAGGATGATCGCTTCGTCGATGTAGTCCTTCTTCCGTTTCTCGCCGATGATGGCGTTGACCACGACGCCCACCTCGGGCTTTTCGATGGACAGATCCCCATAGGCCTGGAAGAAGGCGCTCTTCATGAGCCATTCGTGACCGGTATGGGGTACGTTCCTGGTCTGGTGGGCCACTGTGCGGCTCCAGCCCTTCTGCTCCTTGATCACCTGCCGCATCTTCAGCGGGGGCAGGAAGTAGGAGGTGAAGGGCTCATTGATTGTGGGCTCCTGCAGCAGGGTGATCTTGCCGGCCACGAAGTTGGCCTTGTAGGCGTAGGTGCGAGCGCAACCGGGGTGCTTGTCCTCGGAGGTGCCGAAGACGGACTGGCACATGGCCTCGCGATCGTAATCAAAGACTTCCTCGACCTCGAAGAGGGCCAGGGGGTTGCCGTTGA
>JAIPDU010000054.1 GCA_021737525.1 Desulfohalobiaceae bacterium
TGTGGCACTTTCCAGGGATCGCTCCCTCTGGGCGTTACCCAGCGTCCTGCCCTGTGGAGCCCGGACTTTCCTCCGACCCCCCTCACCCATCTCATTTACGGATTCTAAGCTTCTTGGTCGAAGAGTAAGGATGCCTTCCAAGTCTTCACTGGCAAGAAGCCAAGAATCCGTTAATGAGATGGGTGAGGGGGAGCGGTACCGTTTCTGTGGCACTTTCCAGGGATCGCTCCCTCTGGGCGTTACCCAGCGTCCTGCCCTGTGGAGCCCGGACTTTCCTCCGACCCCCCTCCCCCATCTCATTTTCGGATTCTAAGCTTCTTGGTCGGAGAGTAAGGATGCCTTCCAAGTCTTCCCTGGCAAGAAGCCAAGAACCCGTTGATGAGATGGGTGAGGGGGAGACGGCGACGATCCGCCGGCTCGCGCTGGCGGGAAGCACATAATGAATATAATGCCCTGCCCGCTTTTTGTCCAGCTCAGTTGGCCGGGGTGTCGTGCTGGTAGACCTGATGCACGAAGGCCTCAAGCCGGTTCTGGGTGTTGGTCTCCTGCTGCCCGTCGAAGATGAGGGTCATTGCCGGGACGGGATGATCCGCGGTGATCTGTTTGAGCAGGGCGTCCACCACCCCGCCGGGCATGCAGGTGAAGGGGATGAGGTTGATCAGTCCCTGCACCCTGTTGCGGGCATAGTCCAGGCTCTTGCCCACGGACAGGATCGCTTCGCCCTCGAAGCGGGGGTCGATGTAGCGCCCCGCCTCCCGAAGCAGCTTCTCCGTGCCCGGCTCGGGGAGCGAGCGCAGGCGGGAATCGCAGGAGGTGATGAGCTGGCGCTCGATCTTGTTCTGGTAGCGGATCTCCAGGCTCAGCTTGAGCCACTGCCTGAACTCCCGGGCCTCCCGGGCCTCCTTTTTACCCATGTGGTTCACGTAGTGAATCCATTCCCCGATGGTGGGGAGCCAGACCTCCACGCCCATATCCTCCAGGTTGCGCACCACGTTCTCGTTGGCGAAGGGATTGGACCGGACATAGATCTCGCCCACGATCCCCACCACGGGCTTCTGCCTCATGGTGGCGCGGGGGAGGCTGTCGAAATCCCGGAAGGCTTCGCTTAGAACGTCCCGCAAATCGCGGCTTTCCATAATCGCTTGGCTGATATGGCCCAGATAGTTGGTGTAGAGTCGATCACATTCGGCTCGGTCCTGTACGTAGGGCCTGGTCTCCTGTCGGATCTTGAGCAGGAGATCCACTGCGACCACGCCCTGCCAGGCCTGCTTGGCAAAGTCCTTGCCCACCACGCCCAGCTCTTCGTACAGGGTGTAGGTCTGGTTCGGGGCGTAGACCTGGACCCCGGAACAGCCCGTCTTGTCCAGGAGAAGGCGGTGCAGCCTGTGGTAGAGCCCGAAGCGGCAGGGCCCGTTGGAGGCGGGCATGAAGAAGGCGGCCCGATCCGGATCGAAATCCGGAGCCTCGGTAGCCTTGAGGATGTCCCCCGTGGTGAGCACGGCGGGCAGGCATTCCTTGCCGGTGGTGTGCTTGCGGCCCAGGGCGAGGCTGTCTTGGTCGGACTGGGGCAGGAGGCGAGCGTCCACTCCCTGCGCGGCGAAGGCCGCGGTGAAGGCTTGAAGGTGGTCCGTCATGGGCGGGATGTAGAGCACCCGTTCCGTGCGGTAGCCCAGGTTGGCCCGTTTCGGCTTCCGGGATTGCCGCTTCTTTTCCCCCGATCCCCGGATGCTGTCCCAGAAGGCCTCCAACCGGGTAACGACCCCCGCATCCGCGGTGTGCTCGTCGATCTCCAGCTCCAGGAAGGGGCGTTCCCCCAGGATGTCCAGGAAGAAGTGCAGGATAAAGGCGTCCGGGCCGCAGGAGAAGTTGGTCAGGAACACCGGGTGCAGGTTGGGATAGTGACGCAGGAAATGGGCAGCCGCCAGGATTTTCTGCCCGTAGCCCCAGTACATGTTTTCCCCGCTTATCCGGTGCCCTTCCTCCTCCAGGGGGAGGAAGTCCAGGGGCAGACCCAGGATGCCCTGTCTGCGCAGCTTCTGGGACAGATCCATGTTCAGGCCGGGGTCCAGGGCGTTGTAGGGCCGTCCCACAATGAGCAGGCAGGTCCGGCCCTGCTCCACTTCCTGCAGGATCTGCCTGCCGCGTTCGCGGAGCGACTCCCTGAAGCGGTCCTGGACGGCACTCGCCTGCTGCAGGGCCCGCTTCATGCGGCGCGTCCCCACGCCGAGCATCCCGGCGAGCTCCCGCCATCCGTCCTCGGATTCGTCCACCTCGCGCCCGAGCCTGAGTACCGGGGAGAGGAGCTGGGCATTGCGATCGCGGAAGTCGATGGCCGAGCGAATGGTCCAGGGCAGCCCCTGCACGAAGGGACAGATGGTCCCCGTGCTCTGCTGGGGATCCAGGCTGGGCAGGTCATAGATCTGGGGAAGCAGCACGGAGGTAAGTCCTCGGTCCAAGAGATCGGATACGTGGCCGTGGGCCGCCTTGAGGGGGAGGCAGGTCTCGGTGACCATGAGGGAGGAGCCCCTTGCGGTGAGCTTTTTGTTCGACTCCCCGCTCAAGACGGGCTGGTATCCCAGCTCGTCGAGGAGGGTGGCGAAAAAGGGCAGCCACTCCCAGAAGTACAGGGTCCTGGGGATGCCCATGGATGGCTTGTCGCTGTCTTCCGGATCGGTGGAGGCGGTTTCCGGGAGATGGTTCGCGAGGATCCCGCGCCGTTCCCGGACCAGGTCGGGTACCTCCTCCCGCGCGGTCTGCCTGGTCCGTTCGTAGCGCTCGCAGCGGTGCCCGAAGTAGAGGGGCTCTTCCTCGCCCTCGATGTAGATTTTTTGTACTTCGCAGCAATTGGTGCAGCCCTGGCATTCAAAGACCTTCCGGGTGTAGCCCCGGTCCGAGAGATCGAAGCCCTTGAAGCGGCTCTCTTCCGCTCTGTCGCGTGCCGCGAGCATGGCCGCACCGATGGCTCCGGTGACCTCGTTGTGCCGCGGCACGTAGACCCTCTTGCCCAGGACGCTCTCGAAGGCGGCGACAATGCCCCGGTTCAGGGCGGTCCCGCCCTGGAACACGATGCGTTCCCCGATGCGGTGCTGTTCCACTACCTTGTTCAGATAATTGTGTACGATGGAATAGCACAGCCCGGCAGCGAGATCGGGCTTGGAGACCCCCTTTTGCTGGTAGTGCACCAGGTCGGATTGCATGAAGACCGTACAGCGCTCGCCCATGCGGGCCGGGGCCTCGGCGGACAGGGCCAGATCGCCGAAATCGCGGATGTCCAGGTTCAGCCGGACGGACTGCTCCTCCAGGAAGGAGCCCGTTCCCGCGGCACAGACCCGGTTCATGGTGAAATCGGCGATGGAGCCCCCTTCCATGCGGATGTACTTGGAATCCTGGCCCCCGATTTCGAAGATGGTATCCACGTCGGGAACAATGGTGCGCGCGGCAGTGGCCTGGGCGGTGATCTCGTTGTATACTCCGTCCGAGCCCACGAATCCTGCGCTCAGGTAACGGCCGGAGCCCGTGGTTCCGGCTGCGATGATTTTCGGGGGACGGGGAAAGCGGCTCTTGAGCTCGGCCAGTCCCTGCTTGATTGCCTCCAGGGGGCGGCCGGAAGTGGGCAGGTAGGTGCTGGCCAGGACCTCGGGCTCTTTTCCGGAATCTTTGCGCACGGCCTCGTCATTTGCCCCCAAGAGGACCATCTTGGTGCTGACCGAGCCCACGTCGATGCCCAGAAAGGCCTGATCCGCGCTGTGCGACCCCGCTTCTTCGGTTCCGGGGGCGGACGAGGATCCGGAGGGCACTCCCTGGGGCCGCCCCAGGGCGGAGAGACTGTCCGAGCGCTTCTCCTCCGCTTTCAGATGGGGCTCGAGAACCGCGCGGCCGGGGTAGGGGACGGGCTCATGCCTCCGGGATCCCTCCAGAGCGGCGCCGATGGAGCCCATAACCGCATAGTGCTCCGGAATGATCAGCTCCTGGTCTCCGGAGAGCAAAAGCTCCCGGATGGCCCGCCTGACACCGAGATTGGCCGCCACTCCGCCCTGAAAGACCAGGGGCGGGACAATGGTCTTGCCCTTGGCGATATTGGTCTTCAGATTGCGCACGATGGCGAAGCACAAACCGGCAATGATCTCCAGGTCCGCCACGCCGTTCTGTTGCAGATGGATCATGTCCGACTTGGCGAAAACGGTGCATCGCCCGGCGATGGTGGGCACGTTCTCCGCCTGCTCTGCGAGCTCGGAAAAGCGCTGAATGCTGTATCCCAGGCGCGCGGCCTGCTGTTCCAGGAAGGCTCCGGTGCCGGCGGCGCAGACGGTGTTCAGGGCGAAATCCCGGATGGAGAAGCCCTGTGGCTCGTTGTGGTCGATCAGGACGAGCTTGGCGTCCTCCCCGCCGATGTCGATGATGGTCCGGGCCTGTGGATGGAAGAATTCCACGGCCTTGGTGTGGGCGATCACCTCGTTGAGAAAGGGAATGCCCAGGACACGGGCGATGTTCTTGCCCCCGGTGCCGCTGCAGGTCAGGGTGGCGATCCGGTCGGCGGGGAAATCCGCCTCCATCAGGCCCAGGAGCTCGTACGCCGTCTGCAGGGGCTTGCCCTGGGAATTTCTATACCAGGACCGGAGCACATTCCCCTGCCCATCCAGGACGGCCACCTTGGACGTTCCGGAACCGACATCGAGCCCAGCATGCAAATGCTGTGTCATAGAATCCCTCATCCGCATCGGGCATTTGCTGCTTGGCCTCCCCGAGGGGAGGTCGAATCGACAGTTTTCGCCGAGGAAGGTCCGCGGGCCGTTGGTGCGGTTTACGCTCCTCCGGCTCGGATCGTGAGAAATGCCCCGACGGGGCATCTGGCGGGAGCCGTGTCCGCCCCTTGGCAAGGGGGCTCGCTTGTCGAACCCCATATGTTCATGAGCCATCCCAATGCGGCTCCCTCCTAGGCTGCGAAGATTGCTGGCTATTTGAGGAAGAACCATCATGTCCAGCCCATTCAAAATAGACCATATCCGGCGAATATTCAAGTTGACCCGGAAGGCGCTCCAGAACGCGCGGGCGATCTCGGGGCTCGTGTTGACGAATGCGGCTGCCCTGGCTAGTATTACGAATTCAGGTCCGGAATGCCCTCTTTGATGGACGGGAATTCGTTCCACTTTTTTTTGGGAAACAAGGGACCGGAGTAAGCAGGAAAAAGGCTCCCAAGGGGGAGGGCTATGAACAGAAAACCCGTGGTTGCCGGACAGTTTTATCCCGGGAGCAAGGACAAATTGCTGGAAGAGGTCCGGGAGTATCTTGCCGGCGGATCGCCCGCGCAGACAGCAGCGGTGGCTTCCATGGTCCCCCACGCGGGGTACCCCTTTTCCGGGGGAGTCGCCGGCAGGACCCTGGCTCGGGCCAGGCCGGGCAGGCGCGTGCTGCTCCTCGGCCCCAATCACACGGGCCAGGGAAAGCCGTTCTCCGTCTGGTCCTCCGGGGCATGGGACCTTCCCGGGGCATCCGTCCCAGTGGACGAGGATCTGGCGGGGCAGGTCCTGCAGGCCCACCAGGCGATGGAGGAGGATCACCAGGCCCATATCCGGGAGCACTCCCTGGAAGTGGTCCTGCCCTTCCTCTACGCCCTGGATGAGACCACCCGGATTGTTCCCGTGGCTATCGCGGAAAACGACCCCAAGACCCTGATTCAAGCCGGGGAGGCCCTGGCCGGAGTGGTCAGCTCCCAGCAGGAGCCTGTTTCCATAGTGGTCAGCTCGGACATGAGCCATTTCATCCCCGCGGACCGGGCCAAGCAGCAGGACGAGCTCGCCCTGAGGAAGATCCGCGGGATCGACCCGGAAGGGCTCCTGGAGACGGTGAGCAGGAACCGGATCAGTATGTGCGGGGTGCTGCCCATGACCGTCGCCCTGGCCCTGGCCAGAAAGCTCGGCTGCACCCGGGGCGAAATCGTGGAATACGCCAATTCCGGGGATTTTATCGGCGACTACAACTCCGTGGTGGGCTATGCGGGAGTGGTGATTTGGTAGGTTGCCCGTTCCCCGTTCAAGGTTCCCCGTTCGGGGTTGAGGGCTTGAGGCTCATTCCGTAGGGATGGCATTTGTGTTGGGAAAAAGAAACCACGAGAACCGAGGGGATTCGTTTCCCAGCCGCTCAAGCCGACTAATATACGCATAGGGGAGAAGGCAATGCCAGACGTCCTTTTGCCCGGAATCATCGGCACGTCACCCTGAAGGGCTTACAATGATCGCCATAGTGGACTACGAGGCGGGGAATCTGACCAGTGTCAAACGCGCGCTGGACTACCTGGACATCCCCAACCGGATCACAGCCGAGGCGGAGACCATCCGGCAGGCGAAGGGCATCATCTTCCCCGGAGTTGGCGCAGCAGGGCAGGCCATGCGGACCCTGCGGCGCACCGGTCTGGACGATCTTCTCCGCGAGCGCGTGGAAAGGGGGGTCCCCTTTCTCGGTCTCTGTCTGGGGAGCCAGATCGTTCTCGAGTCCACCCCGGAGAACGATACCCGGGGGCTGGGGCTCATCCCGGGACACTGCCAGCGGTTCCATCCGGATTTCACCGAGGCGGGTCTGCCTATCAATATTCCCCATATGGGATGGAACGCGGTCAACGAAACGGACAGGGCACCCTCCCTGTTCGCCGGGATCGAGGAGGGGGCCGAATTCTATTTCGTCCACGCCTATTATCCCGTTCCGGAGGCACCCTACCGGCTGGGGAGCACGGAGTACGGGACCAGCTTCTGTTCCGTGCTGGGCCGGGAGGGCCTGTGGGCTGTTCAGTTCCATCCGGAGAAGAGCGGACGGCCGGGACTCACCCTGCTGGACAACTTCAACACCTATTGCCGGGAAGCGCGCTGATGTTGTGCAAGCGTATCATACCCTGCCTGGACGTCCGGGACGGTCGCCTGACCAAGGGGATCAAGTTCGCCGGGAACGTGGACATCGGGGACCCCGTGGCCACGGCGCGGGCCTACTACGAGCAGGGGGCGGACGAGATCGTGTTCTACGATATCACCGCCTCCCACGAGCGTCGGGAGATCATGCTCGACGTGGTGGACCGGGTGGCCTCGCAGATCTTCATTCCCTTCTCCGTGGGCGGAGGCATCCGCTCCGTGGAGGACATGCGGGCCGTTCTTTTGAGCGGCGCGGAAAAGGTCTCGGTCAATTCCGCCGCAGTCAAGGATCCGGATCTGATCCGCCGGGGGGCCGAGGCCTTCGGCTCGCAGTGCGTGGTTCTGGGGATGGATGTTCTCCAGGTGGAACCGACGGGGGATGCGCCCTCGGGATACGAGGTGGTCATCCACGGCGGACGCAAGCGCATGGGCATGGACGCCCTGGAGTGGGCCCGCGAGGCGGAACGCCTCGGAGCCGGGGAGATCTGCCTCAACTCCATCGACGCGGACGGGACCAAGGACGGTTACGAATTGACCCTGACCAGGCTTATCGCGGACACGGTACGCATCCCGGTCATCGCCTCCGGGGGAGCGGGAAACCCGCAGCACATGGTGGAGGCCGCCACCACGGGCCGCGCCTCGGCCGCGCTCATCGCCTCCATCGTGCACTACGGGGACTACACCATACCCGGAATCAAGGAAGAGATGCGGCAGAACGGGGTTCCGGTGCGGATGAGCTGGTGAGCCGGAGATCGGAGATCGGAGGTCGGAGCCGGAAGACAGAGGTCGGAAGACGGAAGGCGCTTCACCGATCCATTGATCCCTTCCCGTTAGCTCACACACAACCGCGCACGGTGAACGCGGAACCGGGAGCCGGGAGCCGGGAGCGGAGATCAGGGCTCAGAAGCCGGAGCTCGGTTGGATGGTTTGGGCTTCACTCGGGTGATCCGAGCAGCAGGAAGTGCTCCTGGTTGCCCTTGGGGCCCTTGGTGCCCGAGGGAAAGCTACCCAGGCACATAAGGCCCAGCTCCTGTCCGGCGTAGCGTGCGAGCCCGTCCACGGCTTCCTGCTGCAGCTCAGTGGAGCGGACCACGCCCTTGCCCACCCGGCTCCGCTCCAGCTCGAATTGCGGCTTGACCAGGACGAGGATGCGGCCTCCGGGGTTAAGAAAGGCCGGAATGCGGGGCAGGATGGACCGCAGGGAGATGAAGGAGCAGTCCGCAACAGCCAGGTCCACTTTTTCCGGAAGGAGGTCCCGGGGCGCATAACGGAAGTTGACTCCCTCCAGGACCACGACCCTGGGATCGTTCCGCAATCTCTGATCCAGCAAGCCCCGTCCCACGTCCGTGGCATAGACGCGGCGCGCGCCGTGCTGGAGAAGACAGTCGGTGAATCCGCCGGTGGAGGCGCCCACATCCAGACAGATCCCGTCCTCGAGGCCCAGTTGGAAATGGCTGACCGCGCTTTCCAGCTTGTCTCCGCCGCGGCTGACGAAGCGCTGTCGTTCCCTGACCGTGAAACGGGTTGTGGCAGGAAGGAGCTGGCCCGGCTTGTCCACTCGCTCAGGCTCCCGGCCTTCCCGGTGGCGGAAGACCTCTCCGGCCATGATCATCCGCTTGGCCTTCTCCCGGCTCTCGGCAAGCCCCTGTTGGGCCAGCAGCTGGTCCGCTCGCGTCCTGCTTTTGCTCATCCTTGAAATCCGGGGAAATAGCGTGGTACAAAGATATTATGCCCTGCTAGAGCCGGGCTCGACAGGCTCCGGAAAAAGGCTCCTGGCCTGAACCGGGGCTGGACCCATTTTTCCGGGCAAAGTCGGATATTCGTTAGTTAGCGTAAGCGCATCGCAGGGGTGAGGAGGAGGAACACCTCCGCCCCTGCCTCGCCTTGGCCATGGAACGGGGCGATCCTGCCCGCGGGCAAAGCATCTTTTCACTCGATAAGCAAGGAGGCGGACATGCCACTCACCTCGCCGTCCGAGATGTTTCAGCAGGCCTATT
>JAIPDU010000055.1 GCA_021737525.1 Desulfohalobiaceae bacterium
TAGGAAGCACTCGGAGCCGAGGTCTCCACGATGATGCGGTCCTTGAAGTGTTTTTTTATGATCTTGGCCCCGCACTCCCGGCACTGAAAGGTTACCAGGCCGCTCAGATTGGCCGCCTTGAGCAGGAACCTGCGCGGATCGTCCTCCTGCCAGTTATTCGTGCTTGCCCCGCAGATCTCGCACTGGACATCGTAGTCCACCGGGTAATTGAACCCCCAGAATTTCTTGAGATTTTCCCAATCATCCAAGGGCTCCTGCGCCGCGGGGTCCTGCTCCCGTTCCAGCTTGTTCAGCTCGCGTTTGAGGACCGGAGCAACCTCTTTTTCGATCCGATCCCACATCTCCGGGCTGATGAATAGGCCCAGAAATTCTCCCTTGTCACCGTAAAGGGACTGTATAGGCTTGTTATCGTTCAGCATACGGTCTTTCTCCCTCATCTCTTCCTCGTTTACCTCCAATTATCCTTCCCGGACCGACCCGAGCCCAACCGGGCATTAAAGGGGATCGTCCCCTCCGTACTCCGGCTGGAGCAGGGCTTGCCAAAAACCTCATCTACCGGTTACATACAGGAAAAGCCACTGTGCTATTCTTGGGGTGATTTGTCCCGTGGAAAGCGCTTGGGCTGAAGGGCGTCTTATCGCCCCGAGCCGGGCAAGAAGCGGGCCATGCACTCCAAAGAGGGGACCAAGCGAGGAAAGGAGAGAATCATGCCACCCAGCAATAAAGGATTGGGCAGGGGCCTGGACGCCCTGTTCCAGCAAAACGAGACCTCTTTCTCGGATGAGGCGGGCAGTGGATACCAATTCCTGCAGCTGGATTGCTTGGATCCCAATCCCAACCAGCCCAGGAAGACCTTTTCCACGGAATCCCTCCAGGAGCTCGCTGAATCTATCAGGAAGCAGGGACTCCTTCAACCTCTTCTGGTGCGGCCGTCGCACCGTACCCCTGGCCGTTACGAGATCATTGCCGGGGAGCGAAGATGGCGGGCCTGCCATTTGGCCCAGCTGGAGCAACTCCCTGTCATTGTCTCCGATATATCCGACACGGATGCCATGATTCTCGGCCTCATGGAGAATCTGCAGCGTGAGGACCTCAATCCCGTGGAAGAGGCTGAAGGCCTTCGCAGACTCCAGGAGCTCGCCGGCATGGGCCAGGAGGAGCTGGCCCAGCGCGTGGGCAAGAGCCGCTCCGGCACGGCGAACAGCCTGCGGCTGCTCAAGCTTGAACCCGAAATCCTGGAGGCGGTACGCGAGCAACGCATCGGGGCCAGCCAAGCCCGCAACCTGCTGGCAATCGATGATGCGGACATCAGGTGGCAGGTCTTTCAGCTCTTGTTGCAGAACAGGCTGACCATCCGGGATCTGGAAAATCTCATTACCTATTACCGGGAAGAGGGGAAGCTGCCGGACTACTTGAGCCAACAGCCCTCGGAGAACAGGAAAACATCTTCGGATTCCGGATTCAAGGGACTCAAAAAGAGATTGCAACAGCAGATGAGCCATTATTTCGACACCCCGGTCCGTATACGCGGCTCCCAGGATAAGGGTTCCGTTTCCTTTTCCTACAATTCCAGACAGGAGCTGAGTGAGCTGTTGCAGAAATTTGGTCTGCAAGAAGATGACAATGTTTCACGTGAAACATAACCAAGACGACGAGCCCATGCTGCGAAACATTTCTCAAGATCGGCTCCTGGCGGGAATCGATGCCTTGCGGGCAGCGCGGATCACTGTTGCCGGAGACGTGATGCTCGATCACTATCAGTACGGGACTGTGGACAGGATCTCTCCGGAAGCTCCGGTCCCGGTTGTCGCTGTAGTCCAGGAGCAGTACCGCCTGGGCGGCGCGGCGAATGTGGCCCGCAACACGCGGAGTTTGGGCGCTGAAACGAAATTGCTCGGATGCTGCGGAAACAATCCGGCCCGGTCCCGGATCGGGGAGCTGTTGCGCCAGGAGGGGGTGGAGGACGGGATCCTGACCGTGCCGGATCTGGCGACGATCCAGAAAACCCGGGTCATTGCGCAGGGTCAACAGGTGGTTCGAATCGACAAGGAGGATTCCGGAGCGGGTTCCGGGGCGGAAGGGCTGAAAAGCAGCCTTCTCCGGTCGGATAGCAGTCCCCCGCAAGTGCTGATTCTCTCGGATTATGGCAAGGGGACCCTCTCCCCGGGTTTTCTCGCAGTGCTTCAGGGAGAGGAGTTCTCCGGCTGCCGTATTTTTGTCGATCCCAAGCCGGACAATTTCGGCTCCTATCCCGCCCCGGAAATGATCACCCCCAACCGGAAGGAGACGGAGCGCATCTGGGGCCGCAGGATGAGGGGCCCGGAGGATATCGTCGCCGCGGGTGACGCGATCAGGGAAGGATGCGGAGCGGAGAACGTGCTCATTACCCTGGGTGAAGAGGGCATGGTCCTGTTGGAGGCCTCAGGGGCGGTCTGGAAGATAGTGACCCAGGCCAGACGCGTTTTCGATGTGACGGGTGCGGGGGATACGGTCGTCGCTGTCGCCTCCGCGGCCATGGCTGGCGGTATGGACGCCCTGCACGCCAGCGTGCTGGCCAATACCGCCGCGGGGATGGTCGTGGAGGAGGTCGGGGCGGCGACTGTCGATGCGGCAGGCCTCAAACACCACATTCGGCACGGAGAGGAGATCTCCGTGCACAAATGGCGCTGATGCGCAGGCGGCTCACCGGATATGCTCAACCTCCGCCACGTTTCCTACGCCTTCGGAACCTACTGGGTGCTCAAGAATCTCTCCTTCCAGGTGGAGCCCGGAGGGTTCACCTTTCTTTTCGGTCCCTCGGGTGCGGGCAAGACCACGCTCCTGCGCCTGCTGCACGGTTCCCTGTCCTTGCAAAGGGGTGCCGCGAGCGTGGCGGGCTTTGATCTGGCCAGCCTAAACAGGCGCATGGTCCCCAGGCTGCGCAGGACGGTGAGCGTGGTTTTTCAGGAATTCAAGGTCCTGCCCCACAAAACGGTGAAGGAGAATATCGCCCTGCCCATGCTGGTCCGGGGGATACCCAAGGCCCAGATGGAACGCCGCACCAATGCCATCTGCCGCGTGCTCAGGCTGGAGAAGAGAATGCATCTCGCCTGCAGGGGGCTCTCCGGGGGTGAGCAACAACGCGTGGCCATCGCTCGCGCCGTGGTGACCAATCCCAAGCTGCTTTTATCCGACGAGCCGACGGGCAATCTGGATGAGGAGCTCTCCACCAGGCTCTTGGAGATCTTCAAGCAGTTCAATCAGTTCGGGACAACGATTTTTCTGGCAACGCACAATAGGCGGCTCATCGACCTCGTGCCCCAGGCAAAAGTGCTGGTTCTGGATGAGGGCAGGCTGGAGCAGGAGTGCGGCTAGAAGCCCGGCGGCAAGGCCCGAGGCTCGATGAAGGGGTCTTGGGGCACTGGAGAGGACCCGGAAAATCGGGGAGCAAAGGATCGCTACCGTGAACAGGATCGCATTTCTGCTGGGCAAGGGAATACGGGATCTGTGGGCCAACAAGTGGGAACAGGGGGTCACCCTTGTGGCCCTGACCCTCCTTCTGTTTCTGGGGCTCATGTTCATCCTGGTCGTGTTCAACGTGCGTCAGCAGGTTCTCAGCCGGCAGGGGGAAATGAGCTTCGAGGTCTACTGGGAGAGCTCCGCTTCCCTGGAACAGGTCAAAAAACAGTGGAAGGAGCTGAAGCAAGAGGATCTTGTCCAGTCCATTTCCACCTATACGCCTGACGAGGCGTTGGGCTCCCTGTCCCAGGGACTGGGCAACGTGGATCTGGACTGGCTCAAGACGCAGAATCCCCTGCCCCCCACGGCACTGGTCCAGGTGCGGCTGCCCCAGTCATCCCCCCGCGAGGCGGTCCAGGAGCTTGTGGGCCATATCGAGGAGCGCCCGGGTGTGGATGAGGTGAGCATGAACTCGGAGCACCTGCGTCGGGCGAGCACGTGGACCAGGCTCAGCGAGAGGGTGTACTATCCCTTTCTGGCGGGAGTGATCTTCTTGGTTGCCCTGATCATGGGCAATACCTTCAAGCTGACCCTCTATTCCAAGCGGGAAGAGGTGGAGGTCCTCCGCCTTGTCGGAGCGGGAAGATGGTTCATTCAGCTGCCTCTCTTTGCGGGAGCGGTTGTTCAGGCCACTGTTGGAGGCGGACTGGCTCTGCTCCTGCTGAAGATCGGTCAAGGCTCCCTGAACGAGGCCCTCAATGTGGCCCCGCTGTGGCTCGAGCTCCATTTTCTGCCCCTGCAGCATATCGCGGCTTTCTTCGGGGTCCTGGTGGGCGTGGCCATTCTCAGCAGCTGGGTGGCCATTCGCGATATTTGATGCCGATTCCCGGGATGGGGGCAGAGGTGCCCTTCCAGGCCCGGCTTGCTCGGGCCTGTTCCCGCGGCAAGGGTCCGGACGCATCACCGCCTGCGGCCCAGGGCCTCCTGTGCGCGACAAAGCCGCCAGCGCCGAATAGAAGGGAGCCGCAGATTTACGCTGAATCCAGGAAAGTGCTGAATAGTTACGGCACATTTACATTTGAACGGCAAGGATTGGAGGCCGCATGCGAAGTGACATCATGAAGTCCGGAGTAGAGAGGGGTCCCCACAGGTCGCTCCTTTACGCCCTGGGGCTGGAGGAGCGGGAGATCGGTCAGCCGCTGATCGGTGTGGTGAATGCGGCCAACGAGATCGTGCCCGGGCACATGCACCTGGACAATCTGGCCAGGGCGGTCAAGGACGGGGTCCGCTCCGCCGGGGGGACGCCAATCGAGTTCCCGGTGATCGGCATCTGCGACGGACTGGCCATGAACCATTCCGGAATGCGCATGAGCTTGCCCAGCAGGGAGCTTATCGCGGACTCCATCGAGGCCATGGCTACTGCCCAGCCCTTTGACGGGCTGGTGTTCATTCCCAATTGCGACAAGATCGTGCCGGGCATGCTCATGGCCATGCTCAGGCTGAATCTTCCCGCCATCTGCGTGAGCGGCGGCCCCATGCTCGCGGGTGAGCACGAGGGGCAAACCGTGGATCTGATCAGTGTCTTCGAGGCGGTGGCGCGGACGCGGAACGGGGAGATGTCCCGGGAGGAGCTGAGCGTCCTGGAACAGAAGGCCTGTCCCGGGTGCGGCAGCTGCTCCGGCATGTTCACCGCCAATACCATGAACTGCCTGAGCGAGGGCCTGGGAGTTGCCCTGCCCGGAAACGGCACCATCCCGGCGGTGCACTCCCAGAGAGTGAGACTGGCCAAGGAGGCGGGACGCAGGGTCATGGGCCTGCTGGAGCAGGAAACCACTCCCAGGGATATCGTTGACCAAAGGAGTCTGCGCAATGCGGTGGCCCTGGATATGGCCCTGAGCGGATCCACGAACACGGTGCTGCATCTGCCGGCGATCGCGGCGGAATGCGGCCTGGAGCTGCCCTTGGAGGTCTTTGATCGGATCAGCCGGGAGACCCCCAACTTGTGCAAGCTCTCTCCGGCGGGGCCCTATCACCTGGAGGATCTGAACCGGGCGGGCGGCGTGCCCGCTGTCCTGGCCGAGCTGGACCGGAAGGGCCTGCTGGAGACGGACTGCCTGACAGTCACCGGCCTGAGCCTCAAGCAGAACCTGGCTCAACTCGGGGCGCACAGGAGGGACAGCGAGGTGATCCGCAGCTATGAGGCCCCCTATCAGGAGGACGGGGGGATTGCCATTCTCTACGGCAATCTCGCCCCCGAGGGGTGCGTGGTCAAGCAGTCCGCGGTGGCAGAGGAAATGAAGTCGCAAAGCGGCAGAGCAAGGGTCTTCTTTTCCGAGGCCGAAGCGGTGGAGGCCATCCTGAACAGCGAAATCCGCAAAGGCGACGTGGTGATTATCTCCTTCGAGGGCCCCAAGGGAGGGCCGGGTATGCGGGAGATGCTCGCGCCCACCTCGGCCATTGCCGGTATGGGCCTGGGGCGCGACGTGGCCCTGGTCACGGACGGACGATTCAGCGGCGGAACACGGGGAGCCGCCATAGGCCATGTTTCCCCGGAAGCGGCCGAGGGAGGGCTCATCGGCCTGTTGCGGGACGGGGACACCGTGCGCATCGACATTCCCAACAGGCGTCTGGAGGCGGAGCTCGATGAGGAGGAGATCGAGCGCCGCAGGCGCGATTTCGTCGCTCCCCAAAAGGAGGTGGAATCGGCCTTTCTGCGGAGATATGCCCAGCAGGCGACATCCGCGGCTCAAGGGGCCGTGTGCAAACCGTATTGAATGCGCCGGGTTCGGGAGGACATGTGCATCCAGGCAGATTGGACGGAGGAGACCCCCGCGAAGTTCCCTTTCGGCTGGAATCCCTGGAACGGGGCGGCTATTTGCTGAACAGCGCGGAAAGGCTGCTCCTGGAGCTGATCTGCGACTGGCCCAGAAGGGGAAGGACAATGCTCTTGACGGGGTGCGGCGCGGGGCTCTTTCTGGAGACCATGCACATGGCCGGCTTCGAGGTCATCGGACAGGACAGCCATCCCCACTTCGTAACGCGTGCCAGGCACAAGCTGGGTCACTTGGTCGATCTGCACCTTGGCGGCAGCGATCATCTCCAGTTCGAGGACAATATGTTCGACTACGTGGTCATCCTCTTTTCCCTGAACTTGACCAGCGAGCCGGAGGCGGTCTTGCGGGAGGCCTACAGAGTCGGCAAAAAGGGGATTCTGGCGGGAATGCTCAACCGCTGCCCCTCGCCCACCGCGGAAGAGGCCTCCCGGATGCGTCTGGGCTCGCTCGGGAGGCGATCCTTCACCCCCCTGTCCTGGGGCAGGCTCAAAGGAATGCTCCGCGAACGGGTCCCCTACCGGGAGCTCAGGGCTCGATCCGTATTGCCCGGCCCGCAGTGCACCTGGAGGAACGCGGGCTGGGCCAATCGCCTCAATCGTCGTTCCTATCCCGTTGACTGGGGGGCCTTCTATGCGGTGCGGGTGGATCTTCAGAGCGAGTGGTCGGGCCTGCCCCTGCGGGCCCTGAGCACGAAGCCGGGAATGGTTTGAAAATCAGTTTTTCAAGTACAACAAAAAGCGCATGTTCATGCTTGGTTGCGCCCAGTTCCGGCCGGTGGGCTGGAAAAAAGAATTGACAGCTCGTTTCTGGATGGAAATGAGCTACAGGGGCAGGACTTCCGCGCTCTGGCCCTTGAGCAGGCCCTCCGCGTTTTCCGGAATCCGGAGAAGGGCGTCAGCCTGGAGCAGGGTCCGGAGAAGACCGGAGGGACCGAGGACGGGATCCGCAACGAGCTCGCCCCCGCGATGCGAGAGTCTGGCCCGGACATAGTCCTCTCGGCCCTGCTTGGAGGCAACATTGCGCAGCAGGGTGGCCCGCTTTCCCCAGACACCTCCTTCCGGGGCTGAAACTGTGCCCGCTCCTCCCTGCAGATACTCCAGAAAGGGACAGACAAGGACCTTGGTGACCACCTGCGCCGAGGTGATCTGTCCGGGAAGACCGATTATCGGAAGCTCGCCGCTCCGGGCGAGGATGGTGGGTTTTCCGGGGCTGATGGATACACCGTGGGCCAGGAGCCTGAAGCCGGGCATGCGGCTCATGGCGTCCAGGGTGATGTCCCTGGCACCGACGGAGCTGCCTCCGGAGATGAGCAGGAGGTCGCATTCAGCTGCGGCTGTCTGAAGTACACTTGCCAGCATCGATTCCTGGTCCGGGACAATGCCGTAGGGGACGGGCTCGGCACCGCTTTGGCCCGCCAGGCAGGAGATGGCGTGGGTGTTCACGTCCCTGATCTGGGCCCTTCTCACTGCTTGGTCCGCGGGAACGAGCTCGTCTCCGGTGGCGATGAGCCCAACGCGCGGCCGCTGGTAAACCGGGACCGAGGGGACGCCCAGGGCGGCCAGGAGGCCCACTCTGCCCGAATCGAGGACTGAGTGGGCGGCAACCGCGGTGTCTCCAGGCGCGCAGTCCTCACCGCGGTAGAGGACATTCTCCCCCGGGGCAAGGGGGCGCGCTACCTGGAGGGCGCTCGCTCCCAGGGGATGACAGTGCTCCTGCATCACCACGCTGTCCGCCCCTTCCGGAAGGCAGGATCCGGTCACCACTGCGGCGCACTGCCCCCTGTCCAGGTTGAAATCCGGCATATTCTGGATCTCCACCTGCCCCACGACATCCAGATAGGCCGGGACGGCTTCCGAGGCGCCGAAGGTGTCCGCGGCAGCAAGGGCGTATCCGTCCATGCAGGACCGGGTGAAGGGGGGAATGGACTCCTCGGCCGGGATATCCCTGGCCAGAACGCGGCCGCAGGCCTGACCGGGGGCGAGATGCTCCGTCCGGGTCAAGGCGGGAAAGGTGCCGAGCAGGGAACGGAAGGTGGCCACATCGACAACGTGGAAGAATTGGTGTTGCATGATCGCCTCGAAAGGGAATTGAGTTGCCTAGAGAAATCGTCCCGCAAGGCTCGCCGTGCTGAATGAAGAAGCACCCCGTCGGAAGCAAAACCGGGCAGGGCGGGTCAATCATCTTCCTGATTCGCGGCATCCCGGTCCGTTGTTGCAGACTCGGACATGGCGAGGACTAGCCGTTGGAATCTTCCGGCTCGGACCGGTCCGACGTGTCCATCCGGATCTCGACCTTGCCCGCACCACAGCCCTTGAGGCTGGAAAGCATCCCTTTCAGCGTGTTGTGCAGCAGATTGCTCACAAATGGATTTAGCGGAACGGTCCGTCCGTTGACCGAGATCTCGATCCCCTGGGAGGAGAGGGCCGTGCACTCGGACACATCCGCCTTGCCGGCAACGATTTCCCCTGCCAGCTCGTGGCAGTCGCTTCGGCCGCATCCGCCGCAGTCGAG
>JAIPDU010000056.1 GCA_021737525.1 Desulfohalobiaceae bacterium
ACATATCACATTCTTCTATGTTACTTCTTGTCCAGTCGCTGCACAGCTTTTTTGATTTCCTCCACCGAGGATTCATCCTCGATAGTGGAAATATCTCCCAACGCCTCGCCACTGTAAGCCTTATTCAACACGCGCCGCATGATCTTGCCGCTCCGTGTCTTGGGCAGCATCTCCACGAACTCGATGCCCTTGAAGACCACGACCGGGCCCATGGTGTCCCGCACGTGCTGCAGGAGCTCCTTCTCCAGCTCCGGGGAGGGATCGTATCCGCTGCGCAGGACCACGAAGCCCAGGCAGACCTGGCCCTTCATCTCATCCGGCACGCCCGCGACAGCAGCCTCGCCCACTGCCGGATGCTTAACCAGGGCGTTCTCCACCTCGATGGTCCCGATGCGGTGGTCGGAGATCTTGATCACCTCGTCGGAGCGGCCGGTGAACCAGACGTAGCCGTCCGTGTCCATGCTCGCGGCGTCTCCGCAGTAGTAGGATCCGGCCGAGCCCATGGTCTTCTCCCAGTACTCGTTCTTGTAGTGGTCCAGATCGCCGTACAGGGTGGGCGTCTGCCCCGGCCAGGGCCTGCGGACCACCATGGTCCCCTTCTCTCCTGGAAGCAGGTTCCGTCCGTTGACCTCGTCCACCACGTCCGGGACGATGCCCGGGACCGGGACACAGGCGGAGCCCGGCTTGATGGGCTTGGTCCCCAGGCCATAAGGGTTGGCGAACATGGGGCCGGAGGACTCGGTCTGCCACATATGGTCCATCACTGGGATGTTGTCCTGGAAGACCTCCTTCTGGAGCCATTTCCAGACCGGGGGATTGAGCACCTCCCCGGCGCAGAAGACCCGTTCCACTGAGGAGATGTCGTGCTTGCGGGCCTCTTCCACCCCGAGCATGGACAAGGCCCGCGCCGCGGTGGGGGAGAACCAGGCCCCGGTCACCTGGTGCGTCTCGATCAGGTCCCACCACATGTCCCGGTTGGGATAGTTCGGAGTCCCTTCGTAAAGGATGGAGGTGCACCCGGAAAGCAGGGGCTCGTACACGTTGTAGCTGTGGCCCACGATCCAGCCGATGTCCGAGGTGCAGAACCAGACGTCCTCCGTCTTGCGGCCGTAGATCCAGTCCGCCATGCAATAGATATAGAGCTGGTATCCACCGTGGCACTGCACCGTGGGCTTGGGCTTCTTGGTGGTGCCGGAGGTGGGCAGGATGAAGAGGTATTCGTTGGCCTCCATCTCCTCGAAGTCGCCGCTCTGCTTCTCACCCTGCTTCAGGAAATCCTGCCAGGCGAGATCCCGGCCCTTGGTCATCTCCGGCTTGTCCTGTCCCCGCATGAAAACGGCCACGGATTCCACGCCCTTTTCCGAGGACTGCACCCCCTTGTCGAACATCTGCTTGAGGTAGACCGGCTTGCCCGCCCTGGAGCCCTGATCCTGCACCAGGGCCACCTTGGGGGTGGTCAGATCGATGCGATCCGCGATGGCCCCGGAGGAGAATCCGGCGAACACGGCCACGTGGATCGCGCCGATGCGGGCGCAGGCAAGCATGGCCGCGGCGGAGTCGATGGACATGGGCATGTAGATCATGACCCGGTCTCCGCGGCCCACACCCAATGCCCGCAGGGAAGCGGCATACTGCTTCACCAGGTCCAGGAGCTCGTTGTAGGTAATGGTCCGGGTCTCGCCCCGCTCGCCGGAGACCTCGATAAAGGCCGGCTTGTCGCCCAGGCCCTTGACCACCTTGTGATCCAGGGCGTTATAGCAAATGTTCGTCGTTCCGCCCTTGAACCAGCTGAAGGTGGGATAGTCCCACTCAAAAGTCTTCTCCCACGGCTTGAACCAGTGAATGTCTCCGGTTGCGGCCTGGGCGGCCTCGGACCAGAAACGCACCGGATCCTTTTTGGCGTAGTCCCACATCCGGGCGTAGTCTCTGGTGAACAAGGAATCCGTCATAACCCCCTCCTTCAAGTTTCAAGTTCGGCCCTGCCGGCTCCATGCACGCATGTCGCGGCATCGAACATCGTTCACCTAACAGCTTGCCGTATTGACATCTTTCTCCGCTCCACGCCTGAAGCTCCAATCACCTCGCATTGGAAGATTTGGGGGCGACCTGCTAGAGAACGTCGCGGAAGGCCTCGGCACAGCAGACGCCCAGATTGCCCAGATCCTCGCAGACGGTCACCCCGTTCCTCCGCATGGCCTCTATCTTGCCGCCGGCGGTGCCGCTGCCCCCGCTGACCACGGCTCCGGCGTGGCCCATGCGACGCCCGGGCGGGGCGGTGAGACCCGCGACAAAGCCCACCACGGGCTTGGTCATGCGGCCGGCTGCGAATTCCGCCGCCCGCTCCTCGGCATCCCCGCCGATCTCGCCGACCAGAAGCACACCGGCTGTTTCCGGATCCCGCTCAAAGGCCGCCAGGGTGTCCAGAAAGCTCGTTCCGTTGACCGGGTCTCCCCCGATGCCGATGCATGTGCTCTGGCCGATGCCCTGCTTGGTCAGCTGGTCCACCACCTCGTAGGTGAGCGTGCCGGAACGGGAGACCACGCCCACGGGACCTCCCGGCTTGTGAATCACGCCGGGCATGATCCCCACCTTGCACCGGCCCGGACTGATGATGCCCGGACAGTTGGGACCGATGAGGCGGGTGGGGCTGTCCCGCATGTGGGCCTTTACCCGGAGCATGTCCAGCACCGGGATACCCTCGGTAATGGTCACCACCGTGTCCATGCCCGCTTCGACGGCCTCCAGTATGGCGTCCGCCGCCAGAGTGGGGGGCACGAAGATCAGGCTGCAGTTGGCCCCGGTTTCCTGCGCGGCACGGGCCACGGTGTCGTACACCGGAACGCCCTCGACTTCCTGACCGCCCTTGCCCGGTGTGACTCCGGCGACAACTTTGGTCCCGTAGTCCATGCACTGCCTGGCGTGGAAGCGGCCCTCGCGTCCGGTTATTCCCTGCACCACAACCCGGGTGTTCTCGTCCACGAATATGCTCATATATTGTCTCCGCCCGACGTTTTGAAGCAATGCGGCAATTATAAGATTTGGGGCGCCCTGCTAGGCCTGCCCTTTATCCACAAACAATTTATTGCCATTATACATAACCCGAGAAGATGAAACCTTCGTGTATTCTCCTTTACGGCTTTTTCACCACAGAGATCACAGAGACCACAGAGAAATTAGAGCTTGAAACGCTGGATGCCATAGGCGAGCCTTCGGACATTGAAGTGGACTTCTAACGCACAGCCAATGACTTTTTCCGTAAACGGATCTCTCCTCATTTCCTCAGTGCTCTCTGTGTTCTCTGTGGTAAGTATCTGACATTAACCCTGCACCCACTTTGCAGAGTGGGTGCAAGGCGATTGCTTTTTCCTTTATTCTCTATTTGTGGGTAAAGGGCAGTGCTAGGCCTTGCCCGCGATGGCGGCGATTCTCTCCGCCGCCTCGCGCAGGCTCCCGGCGGTGTGCAGATCCAGCCCGGACTCGGCCAGGATCCGGCGGCCCTCGTCCACGTTGGTTCCCTCCATGCGGACCACGATGGGGACCTCCACCCCGACCTGCTCCGCGGCCTGGACCACGCCGCGGGCCAGAACGTCGCAGCGCAGGATCCCGCCGAAGATGTTGATCAGCACCACCCGCACATTGTCGTCGGACAGGAGGATGCGGAATCCGTTCTCCACCATCTCCGCGTTCGCCCCGCCGCCCACGTCCAGGAAGTTGGCCGGCTCGGCCCCCGCCTGCTTGATAAGGTCCATGGTGGCCATGGCCAGGCCCGCGCCGTTGACCATGTTGCCCACATTCCCTTCCATCTTGATGTAGTTCAGCCCGTATTCCGAGGCCTGGCGCTCCAGGGGGTCCTCCTCGTCCGGATCCCGGTACTGGGCCAGATCCTGGTGCCGGACCAGGCCGTTGTCATCGAAGGACATCTTGGCGTCCAGGGCGATGACCTGCTTGTCCGCGGTCACTACCAGGGGATTGATCTCCACCAGGGAGCAGTCGTAGTCCGCAAAGAGGCGGTAGGCCCGGCCGAGCAGGGCCATGAGCCCCTTGCGCGCCTCAGGGGCGATATCCAGACCGAAGGCGATGCGGCGGCAATGGTGGGGATACATCCCCAGCAGCGGATCCACGTGCACGGTAACGATCCGCTCCGGGCTCTGGCGGGCCACCTCCTCGATATCCACGCCCCCGGCGTCGCTGGCCACAATCGCGATCTTGCCCGCGCTGCGGTCCGGGATGAGACTCAGGTAGAGCTCCTGCTCGATATCCAGGCCCTGCTCCACCAGGAGCCGTTTCACCGGTTGGCCCTTTTCTCCGGTCTGGTGGGTCACCAGATTCATGCCCAGCATGCCGGAAGCGATGGACTGCACCTCGTCCCTGGAGTGGGCCAGCTGCACTCCTCCGCCCTTACCCCGTCCTCCGGCATGGATCTGGGCCTTGAGCACAACCGGGTAGTGGCCCAGATCATCCGCCGCCGCCAGGCCCTCCTCCACGCTGAAGGCGGGAGCACCCGACGGCACGGGGATCCCATAGCGGGCGAAGAACTCCTTGGCCTGATATTCATGGATCTTCATGCGCTGTGGCTCCTCACGGAAAATTGAATGGTATGATCCTTTTCCTTCCGCTTCCTGTCTTGCATTGCGGACGCCCTGCTAGCCCTCCGGGCTGCAGAACTCGGTCAACACCCCGTGGGTGGACTTGGGGTGCAGGAAGGCCACCTTCTTGCCCCCGGCCCCGGAAACCGGCTCCTCGTTGATGAGCTTGCATCCCGAATCCCGGGCCTGATTGAGCTGACCCTGGATGTCGTCCGTCTGGTAGGCCACATGATGGATCCCCTCCCCGTTCTTGGCCAGGAACTTGGCGATGGGGCTCTCCTCCGAGGTGGGCTCCAGGAGCTCGATATGGGTGTCCCCCACATGGAAGAACGCGGTGCGCACCTTCTGCGACTCCACTTCCTCCACCGCCTGGCAGGTCAGACCCAGGGCCTTTTCATAGAAGGCCACGGCGTCATCCAGGGACTTGACCGCGATACCCAGATGATCGATCTTGTTCAGCATAATCCGTCTCCCTCGGCGTTCCGCGTTCTGCGTTCTGCGTTCTGCGTTCACCGTTCCCCGTTCACGGTTCACCGTTCGGGTTCAACGTTGCGCGTTGCGGGTGGTCGTCCGTCCTCTGATCTCCGACCTCTGATCTCCGATCTCTGACCTCTGATCTCTGATCTCCGACCTCCGATCTCCGACCTCTGATCTCCGACCTCCGACCTCCGACATCCGACATCCGACCTCCGACATCCGGCATCCGACATCCGGCATTACATGGGGATATTCCCGTGCTTCTTGGGCGAGCGGGCCTCACGCTTGCTCATGAGGATATCCAGGGCGGCGATGAGGCGGCGCCTGCTCTCCCGGGGCTGGATCACCGCGTCGATATAGCCCCTGTTCGCGGCCCGGTAGGGATTGGAAAAGATCTCCTCGTATTCCTTGATCTTCTCCTGGCGCTTGGCCTCGGGGTCCTCGGCTTCCTTGATCTCCTTGCGATGGATCACGTTGGCCGCTCCGCTGGCGCCCATGACCGCGATTTCCGCCGAAGGCCAGGCAAAAACCATGTCCGCGCCCAAATCCTTGGAGCACATGGCCAAATAGGACCCGCCGTAGGACTTGCGGGTCACCAAAAGCATCTTGGGCACCGTGGCCTCGGAGTAGCACCAGAGCAGCTTGGCCCCGTGCCTGATTATCCCGCCCCACTCCTGCTGCGTCCCGGGCAGGTATCCGGGGACGTCGGCCAGGGTCAGCAGGGGGATGTTAAAGGCGTCGCAGAAGCGGATGAAGCGGGTGGCCTTGTCCGAGGCGTCGATATCCAGACAGCCGGCGTACACGCTTGGCTGATTGGCGATGACTCCCACAGGATAGCCGTTGAGCCGGATGAAGCAGGTGAGCATGTTCGTGGCGTAGTGGGCGTGTGGCTCGAAGGTCTCCCCGTTGTCCGCCAGGGAGGCGATCACCCGCTTCATGTCATAGGCCTGATTGGCGCTGTCCGGGACGATCTCGTCCAGCTCCGGGTCTTCCCGGAGGGGATCGTCGCTCGGGGCCTCCACCGGGGGGTCCTCCATGTTGTTTCGCGGCAGGAAGGAAAGCAGCTCCCGGATCCGGTCCAGGGCGTCCTCGTCGCTCTCGCAGGCGAAATGGGCCACACCGCTCTTCTGGTTGTGGACCATGGCCCCGCCCAGGTCCTCGAAGGTGACCTCCTCGCCGGTCACGGACTTGATCACCTCCGGGCCGGTGATGAACATATAGCTCGACTTCTTGACCATGAACACGAAATCGGTCATGGCCGGGGAGTAGACCGCCCCTCCGGCAGTGGGGCCCATGATGGCGGATATCTGGGGAATCACCCCCGAGGCGTTGGAATTGCGGAAGAAGATCTGCCCGTACCCGGACAGGGCGTCCACTCCCTCCTGGATGCGCGCCCCTCCGGAGTCGTTGAGCCCCACCATGGGCACCCCGCTCTTCAGGGCCAGATCCATGATCTTGCAGATCTTCTTGGAGTGCATCTCCCCCAGGCTTCCGGCCCGCGAGGTGAAGTCCTGGGAATAGGCGCAGACCCAGCGGCCGTCCACCTTGCCGTATCCGGTGATCACGCCCTCGGCGGGAACATCCACCTCCTCCATGCCGAAGTTGGTGCAGCGGTGCTTGACGAACATGTCCGTCTCCTGGAAGGTGCCCTGGTCGAAGAAGCGCTCCATGCGCTCGCGCGCCGTGAGCTTGCCCTTCTCCTTCTGCTTGGCCACCGCTTTTTCCCCGCCCATCTGGAGGATCCGATCCTCCATTTCCAGCAGCTCGCGCATTTTTTCCTGCACAGTCAAAGTCATATACCACACCTCGATCCGGTCTTATGGAACCGTTCCAAGTTCAAGGTTCAAAGCTCGAAATTCCCCGGGACCAGGGTAAAGATCTGAATTCAGGAGTCAGATACACACTGCCGATACGAATCCAGGCTCACGAACACCCCGCTCCTCATTTGCCCATAGCTCCACCAGCCAGCGTGCCGGGCCCCGGGTCCTTGCCCCTGGGCCCTCATTATTCCTCGTGAATTCCGAACACCTCGCGCATCACGTCACAGATCTCCCCGATGGTGGCGTACTGCTTCACAGCCTCCAGAATGGGGGGCATGAGGTTGTCCTCGCCCTTGGCTGCCTCGCGCAGGTTGGCCAGGCTCTTCTCCACCTGCTGTTCGTCCCTCGCGGCCCGTACCTTCTGCACCCGCTCCACCTGGGCCCGTTCCACCTTGGGATCGATGCGCAATAGCGGCACCTTGACCTCCTCCTGGCTCTGGAACTCGTTGCTACCGACCACGATGCGCTCCTTGCTCTCCACCTCCTGCTGGTGGGTGTACGCCGCGTCGTCGATGTGTCTCTGGATGAAGCCCTGCTCGATGGCCGGAATGACCCCGCCCATGTCCTCGATCTTCTGCATGAGCTCCCAGGCCTCGTTCTCGATGCGGTCCGTGAGCTCCTCCAGGAGATAGGAGCCGCCCAGGGGATCGATGCTGTCCGGCACCCCGGACTCGTGGGCGATGACCTGCTGGGTGCGCAGGGCCGTGCGCACGGAGTCCTCGGTGGGCAGGGTCAGGGCCTCGTCCTTGGAATTGGTGTGCAGGGACTGGGTCCCGCCCAGTACCGCGGCCAGGGCCTGCAGGGTCACCCGGACCACGTTGTTGTCGATCTGCTGGGCGGTGAGGGTGTGCCCGGCGGTCTGGGTGTGGAAGCGGAGCATCCAGCTGCGCGGGTTCTGCGCCTTGAAGCGGTCCCGCATAATGGAGGCCCACATCCGGCGCGCGGCGCGGAACTTGGCCACCTCCTCCATGATGTCCGTGGCAGCGCCGAAAAAGAAGGACAGGCGCTTGCCGAAGACGTCGATGTCCAGGCCCGCGTCCAGGGCCGCCTGGACGTAGGCCAGACCGTTGGCCAGGGTGAAGGCGACCTCCTGCACCGCGGTGGAGCCGGCCTCGCGGATGTGGTACCCGGAGATGGAAATGGTGTTGAAGGAGGGCGTGTTCTGGCCGCACCACTCGAAGATGTCCGTGATGATGCGCAGGCTGGGCCTGGGAGGATAAATGAATGTGCCCCGGGCCACGTACTCCTTGAGCACGTCGTTCTGCAGGGTTCCGCGGATCTTCTCCCGGTCCACGCCCTGCTTCTCCCCCAGGGCCACATACATGGCCAGAAGCACCGCAGCTGGCGAGTTGATGGTCATGGAGGTGGAGACCTCGCCCAGGGGAATCTGATCGAAGAGGACCTCCATGTCCGCCAGGGAGTCGATGGCCACGCCGACCTTGCCCACCTCGCCCCGGCTCATGAGGTGATCCGAGTCGTATCCGATCTGGGTGGGCAGGTCGAAGGCCACGGAAAGTCCGGTCTGTCCCTGCTCCAAAAGGTAGCGGTAGCGCTTGTTTGTCTCCGCTGCAGTGGAGAAGCCGGCGTACTGGCGCATGGTCCACAGGCGGGAGCGGTACATGCTGGGCTGCACCCCGCGGGTATAGGGATATTCCCCGGGAAAGCCGAGCTTCTGGATGTATTCCGCGTCGATCTCCTTGGGCAGGGCGAGCCTGGGCAGCTGCAGCCCCCCCACGGTCTTGAACTCGCTCTTGCGCTCGGGGATCTTCTGCAGCGCCTTGCCCAGGGTCTTTTCTTCCCATTCCCTGTAATTCGGATGATCCGCCATACATTCCTCCTTTACCAGAGGTCAGAGATCGGAGATCAGAGGACGGATGTCGGAGATCGGAGGTCAGAAG
>JAIPDU010000057.1 GCA_021737525.1 Desulfohalobiaceae bacterium
CAGGAGGTGTTATGCCCAAAATCGTCATCCTCGGAGCCGGAACCGCGGGAACCATGATGGCCAACAGGCTCTGCGAGAGCCTGCGGCCGGAAATCGAAAACAACGAATGCTCCATCACCGTGGTGGACAAGAACCGGGAGCACGTGTACCAGCCCGGTCTGCTCTTCGTTCCCTTCGGCGTGTACAAGGACAAACACGACCTGGTAAAGCCCAGGGAGAACTTCCTGCCCCGGGAGGCGGAATTCATCGTCTCCCCCATCCAGAGAGTGGATCCGGAAAAGAACAAGGTGCACCTGGAAAAGGGAGAGCTGGAGTACGATCTGCTGATCATCGCCAGCGGCGGAAACATCGACCCCTCGGAGCAGGAGGGCCTGATGGGCAAGCACTGGCAGAAGAGCATCTTCGACTTCTACACCATCGACGGGGCCACCAAGCTGCAAAAGGCCATGCGCAACTTCCAAGGGGGGAACGTTGTTCTGAACGTGGCCGAGATGCCCATCAAGTGTCCGGTGGCCCCGCCGGAGTTCGTCATGATGGCGGATTGGTACTTCCAGGAGAGGGGCCTGCGGGACAAGGTCAAGATCTTCTTCGCCACGCCCCTGGACGGCCCCTTCACCAAGCCCATCGCCTCCAAGACCCTGCAGCACGTGTGCAATGAAAAGGGCATCGAGGTGGTCCCGGAGTTCGCCCTGAGCCACGTGGACAACGAGCAAAAGCGGATTGTTTCCTATGACGGCCGGGAGGTGGATTTCGACCTCCTGGTGAGCATTCCCACCACCAAGGGCGCGTCCTATCTGGAGGAATCCGGCCTGGGCGACGAGCTGAACTGGGTCCCCACGCACAACAACACCCTGCAGAGCAAGGAGTTCGACAACATCTTCATTCTGGGGGACGCCACCAACGTGCCCACCTCCAAGGCCGGCTCAGTGGCCCATTTCGAGAGCGAGATCCTGGTCCAGAACGTCCTGCGCTGGCTGGACGGGCTGGAGCCCCTGCCCGAGTTCGACGGCCACTCCAACTGCTTCATTGAATCCGGGTTCGACAAGGCCCTGCTCATCGACTTCAACTACACCCAGGAACCCCTGCCGGGCAAGTTCCCCATCCCGGGGATCGGTCCCTTTACCCTGCTCCGGGAAACCAACATGAACCACTACGGCAAGATGATGTTCCGCTGGGCCTATTGGCATCTGCTCCTCTTGGGTAAGGATCTGCCGGTGTCCCCCTATATGAGCATGGCAGGCAAGTATCATCCCTAGCAAACCGCTCAGCATAAGGAGTGGATGAATATGACCACGGACAACACCCAATTGCTGGAGGACATGAACCGCAAGCTGGACGCGGTCGTGGAGGTCTCCAGAGAGGCCAAGGCCCAGGGCGAGGCGATCCAGGACCTGGCGCGGGAGCTGAGCCTGGTGAGCAACTCCGCGGTGTTCTCCCTGCACGACGCGCTGGACCTGGAAAACGTGCACGTGGATGGACGCGACGTGCGCGAGCTCATGGTCCTCACCCTGAAGAACATCCGGAATTTCAACGCCGCCCTGAGCCAGTTGGAGGCCTTCACCGAGCTGGGCAGGGAAACAGCGTTCACCGGCCAGAAGCTGATCATGGATTTCAGCAGGCGGGTGGGAGAGCTGGAGCAAAAAGGCTATTTCGAGCACGGGGAGAAGGCCCTGCAGGCCATGGACAGCCTAATGCGGAACCTGCCCAGGGACACCTTTGAGCGAGTGGAAGCCGCCGCCCCGGAGCTGGCCAAGCTGAGCGAGGAACTGTCCGACCCCGGCGAAATCGCGAGGATCCGCAAGCTGATCCAGCACCGCAAGCTGCTGATCCCTGTTGCCGCTGCCGCCTGGCTGATCCCTGTGGCCCTGCTTGTGGCCAACCTCTTCGTCTAGCGCAACGCAGCAATCGGTAGATTGGGGGCGCCCTGTTGACGCCAGGCTAGACCCGCACTCCGGTCCAGCGCAGGCAGTACGCCGCCGCGATGCCGGCCAGAAATCCCACGGCCAGATTGGAGGCCAGGGTGATGCCCAGGATGAGCACGGCCACGAAGAGGTCCGAGCGCTCGGTGAGATCCAGAACGGACAGGGCCAGCTGGGCCCCGGCGAAGACCAGGAGCACGCCCAGTACTGCCAGGGGCAAAAGATGCAGCACAGCGAGGATGTCTCCGCCGAGCAGCAGGGGCAGGAGAATGAGGACCGCCCCGATCATCAGATTGGATCCGGCGGTGGTGGCACCGAAGCGATAGTGCGCTGCCAGCCCTCCCGCACCGTGGCACAGAGGCATCCCGCCCAGGAGAAAGCTCAGGCCGTTGGCCAGGGCCATGCTCACGCAGGCCGCCCGATTGCTCACCCTGCCGGAGCGCTCCCCGAAGTAGTGCCGGGACAGATCGGTATAGGCCAGCACCGCATTGCCCAGGGTCATGGGCAACTGAGGCAGGACCAGGGCGAAGAGGGCGAAGGTGAAGTCCGCCCGGCCCGGGAAGCCGAAGGGCATGATCTCCGGCAGGTGCAGCCCGAGCCCGACGCCCTCGAGCTCGGCGTGCGCTCCCAGCAGGAGCCCGAGCAGGAGTCCTCCCAGGACCGTGGCCAGGCCCGCGGGGATCTTCTTGTTGTCCAGAAGGAGCAGTGTGGCCAGACCGCCGGCGACACCGATGGCAATGCCCATGGGCACCGGCCCCAGGGTCTGCAGGGCGAGATAGGGCTCTGCCGCTCCCTTGAGCTTTTGGAAGGCGGACTCGCCCAGCATGAACTCGATCCCGCCGGCCATGAGCAGGGAGCCTGTGGCGAGCTGCACCCCCCGGATCACGGGCTTGGGGGTGCAGCGCTCCACCAGGGTGATGGCCCCGGTTGCTCCAATGAACAGCAGGACCGCGCCGAGCAGCAGGCCCGAGGCCAGGATCTGGGAGGCGCCCATGGAGGTGGCCACGGCGTAGGCGCCGATGACCTTCATGGGCTGCACCGGAACGGTCACCCCGTAATAGGCTCCCGCAAGAACGTAGAACAGACCCACGCTCAGGAAGAGCCCCACCGGGTCCAGGCCGTTGACCAGGATCATGGCCAGGGCGATGGGCAGCAGGGTGCCCAGGTCGCCCAGGGAGCCGGCGAGCTCCAGACGGTCGAAGCGAAAGCGCCGGGTCATGCCCTTTTTCCTCCTGCTGTAAGCCTTCACGGCGGTCCCCCTGAGCTTCTGCGCCAAAAAGAGGAGCCCACCGCAGAAGGCGCCTCAGTTAAACACCCCAAAGGGGCCCCCGGTTTAACCGGGCAAGCGGAGAACGCGGAGGAGGACACCGAGGAGAAAGCCTTATCCTTTGCTCCCGAGACGGAGCAAAGGATAATAGGGCTCCACTGTGACGGGAGATCCCCGCCAAAGGCTGAGCCCCTTTTGCTTTGCGGCACCTCCCCGCAAAGCAAAAACTCTACCTCAGCGAGACCTCTGCGTCCTCTGCGGCTCTGCGGTGAAAAACCCCCGTGCCGATGGACGAACCAAGAATATGGTGGATCATTGCTTCATACCTTCAAAACACCGCCTGATACAGGAGCCTGGCGCTCATCACAAAGAGCACCGCGGCGAAGAGCAGGCGGACGGTTCCGCCCTGCAGCTTGCCGGCCATGATCCGCGACCCGACCTGGCCACCTGCGAAGGAGAACACCGCAGCCAGGAGCACGAAGGACCAGTCGATGCTGCTGATGGAGGCATGGGTGGCGAATCCGGTGAGCGAGGAAAAGCAGACGATGAAGGTATTGGAGGCCGCCGCGGTCTTGGTGGGGATATTGAGCACATAGATCAATAGAGGTACGATGAACACGCCCCCGCCGATGCCCACCAGCCCCGCGATAAACCCTACGGCCAGACCGATGAGGGCACTGCCCAAGACTTTCTTCCAGGTGCCCCAGTATTCCGCCACAGCCTCGAAGCGGGGCGAGATAAGCATGCGCACCGCCCCGAAGAGAACGACGACAGCCAGAATGACGATGAAGGCCTGGGTGTCGATGCGGTGCGTGGTCAGGGCCCCAAGGGGAGCGCTCAGGCCGGCGGCCAGCAGGGGCAGGGCCACGCTGTAGTCCACCATCCCCCGCCGCATATAGATCCCCGCGGCCGAGGCCGCGGCCACCAGGTTCAGAAAGAGCGAGGTGGAGACCACCATGGCCTTCTCGAACCCGAGCAGGGCGAAGAGCGGGGAATAGATGAGCCCTCCCCCCAGCCCCAGCATGGTCAGGGTGAGCGATATCAGGAAGATGCCCATGAGCAGGGCGCTAGTGAAAAGCATATGCCCTCAGGGCGGAACCTTCCCACGCCCGACGGCGCGGCATTTGGATCCCCGGCTCCGTCATGCGCTCCCCTCGCGCATCCCGGAGCTACTCCCGCTTGTCCCCGTTGCCGGCGCAGGGATGCTTCGCCGCATCGCCGTGGCACTCACGGATCTGCTCCGGAGTGCAGTGCCCGGGCCTATCCTTGAGCTTTTGCAGTTGCTGGCAGCAGTTCCGGCACATGGTTACTGTGCTCCTGTTTGACTGTTTCCCCGATCGCTTCCGGAGCAAAGCTCCGCATTCAAATCCCTGAGACCGGATGCCCGATCCGGCAACTCGGCCAGCTCCCCTCCCAGGCGCTTCAGTTCCTGCCTCTGGACCTGGTAATGGGTCCAGTAGCCCCGCTTCTCCCCACGCACCAGGCCGGCCCGGCGCAGGATCTGCAGATGCTGGGACGCTGCCGCCTCGGTGATGCCCAGGTCCTTGGCCAGGGCCCCCACACACAGGCTGCTACCCAGTAAAAGCTCGATCATGCGCCATCTGGTCTCGTGGGCCAGGGCCTTGAGGGCTGCGACGGTTTCCGCGTCCGACATAGAAAATCCCGTGGAGATGAAGTCCAACCAGAACATGCCATGCTTTTCCTTTTAAGTCAAAACTTAAAAGGAATCCGCGCGGCAAGGCCGAAAGGGCTCACAAGCTCGGCACCGCCCGCAGGAGCTTGATCGTGTAGGGATGGCCCGGATTGCGGTAGATCTCCTCCGATCCGGCCTGCTCCACGATCACTCCGTCCTTCATCACCAGCACCTCGTCACTGATGTGTTCCACCACCGCCAGATCGTGGGCGATGAAGAGATAGGTCAGGCCCAGCTCCTGTTGCAGGTCCTGCAGAAGGTTGACGATTCCGGCCTGGACCGAGACGTCCAGGGCGCTCACCGGCTCGTCGCAAACGATGAAATCCGGCTCCACAGCCAGGGCGCGGGCGATGCCGATGCGCTGACGCTGTCCGCCGCTGAACTCATGGGGATAGCGCGGCAGGTGATCCGCCTCCAAACCCACCATTTCCAGGAGCTCCGCCGCCCGGTCCCGTCTCTGCTGCACGGACATGCGGGGGAAATGGATCTCCAGGGGCTCGGCGAGGATCTTGGCCAGGCTCATGCGGGGATTCAGAGAGTTGAAGGGATCCTGGAAAATCATCTGGATACGCTTGCGGTAGGGAAAAAAGGCCCGTTTGGAGAGGGAGCCGATCTCGCTCCCGTTGTAGCGAATGCTGCCGCTGTTTGGCCGCAGCAGCTTGACCAGGCAGTGCCCGATAGTTGTTTTGCCGCTCCCGCTTTCCCCCACCAAGCCCACGGTGGTTCCGCGCCGGACACGGAAGGACACATTGTCCACTGCCCGTACATAGCCTCGCACCCGCCGCCACAGCCCCCCGCGGACCGGAAAGTGCACCGTAAGCCCTTCGGCCCGCACCAGGGGCGTCTCCCCGGCCGGGAGCGGGGGCAGACGATCCACTTCCTCCGCTTGAGCTGCCATCTCAGTTTGTTCCGGTTCCCTTCTTTGCTGCATCACTCCTCGCCCTGCACTCTCCGAATCTGAAACCCAACCTCCAACAATTGCCCCACTCACCGACACGCTGACACACTGACTCACCGACTCACCGACTCACCGACTCACTGATTCACTGATTCACTGATTCACTGACCTACCGACTCACTGAAATACTGACTCACTGATTCGAGTCGATTGTGGGCAGTCTGCGGCGACGGCTGCCCAGAACCGGGATGCAGGAGATCAGGGCCCTGGTATAGGGGTGCTCGGGATGGCGAAGGATATGCTCCGTCTCTCCCCGCTCCACTATGCGGCCCTGCCGCATGACCGCCACCCGGTCCGCGAATCCGGAAACCACGCCGAAGTCGTGGGTTATAAGCAGGACAGCCATGCCCAGTTTCTGCTGCAGGTCGCGCAATAGCGCCACGATCTGGGCCTGGATGGTCACGTCCAGCCCCGTGGTCGGCTCGTCCGCCACCAGGAGCTCCGGCCGGCAGGCAAGGGCCATGGCGATCATGGCCCGCTGCTGCATCCCTCCGCTCAGCTGGTGCGGATAGCTCTCCGCCCGCTGCTGGGGATTTTCGATTCCCACAAGGTCCAGGGCCCGCACCACCTCGGCGCGCACATCCCGTACCCGCGGCTGATGCAGCCGGACCGCCTCAGCGATCTGATACCCCACGCTGAAGACCGGGTTCAGGGCGCTCCCGGTCTCCTGGAAGACGTAGGCGATGCGGCCGCGCCAAGCCCGGACAGCCTTGCGGGAGAGGGCCGACAGGTCGCGACCCTGGAAGAGAATTCTTCCGGAAACACGGCACTGCGGTGGATCCGGAAGCAGGCGAGTTAGGGCCAGGCCGGTCACGCTCTTGCCACTTCCGCTCTCCCCCACCAGGGCCAGCACCCGGCCACGCTCCAGCTCCAGGGACACGCCGTCCACCGCCCGAAACCGCCGCCCGCGGGCGAAGAAGTCGATGCACAGGTCCTCCACGGTCAGGAGCGAAGCTCCCCCGCCCTGCTCTTCCTGCTCTTTCCTCAGGCTTTGGCTTGTGTTCATGGCATATCCTTTTGCGTCCTCTGCGCCTTTGCGGTGCGAAGAGTAGCCCACCGCGGAGGCGCGGAGAACGCGGAGGACCGCGGAGGGGAAGACTTTATCCTTTGCCCCATGAGGGGCAAAGGATAAATCTCTCTGCGCCTCTCTGCGCACTCTGCGCCTCGGCGGTGAAAAAATTCTGCGCCTCGGCGGTGAGTAAAAAAAGGCCCTTTCGCCTTGGCGGTTCAATCTTCCGTCATCTGGTGCCTGGGATCCACGATGTCCCGCAGCACGTCGCCGAGCATGTTGAAGGTGATCACCGTGACGAAGATCGCCGCCCCCGGGGTGAGGAGCCACCACAGGCCCAGGGTGAACACCTTGAGCTCCTGGGCCTGCTTGAGCATGAGCCCCCAGGAGGTGCCCGGCTCCTGGATGCCCAGTCCCAGGAAGCTGAGCGAGGCCTCGGCCAGGATGTAGACCGGGATGCTCAGGGTTGCCGCCACCAGGAGGTAGCTGGCCAGGTTGGGCAGGAAGTGCCGCATGAGGATCCTGCCGCTGCTCTGGCCCATGACCTCCGCGGCCAGCACGAAGGGCCGCTCCCGCAGGGACAGGGCCATTCCCCGGATGATCCGGGCCGCACCGGCCCAGCCGATGAGGGAGAGGATGAGCACGATGAGCAGGTACATCTGCTCCGGGTCGAAGTATTCCGCCAGCGCCCCGCGCAGGGCGATGAGCAGGTAGAGCGAGGGGATGGCGATGACGAACTCCACCAGGCGCATGGCAGCGAAGTCCACGTAGCGGCCGAAGTAGCCCGCGGCGCTTCCCACGATAAAGCCCAGGCTCATGGTGACCAGGATGCCGATGAAACCGATGCTCAGCGACACCTGGGCCCCGTAGAGCAGGCGGGAAAACACGTCGCGGCCGGTGGCGTCGCTTCCCAGCAGATAGACCCTGTGGGGCTCGTCCACGCCGAAGAGGTGCGTCTTGGTGGGAAACAGGCCCAGGAAACGGTACTTCTCTCCGGAAACGAAGAAGCGCAGGGGGACGGTCTTGCCCTCGACGGGCCCGTACCGGGCCGCCGAGGGATCCACCCGCTCGTAGACCTGGACATGGGGCCGCCAGTCCTTGAGCACGATCCGCGTGGGCGGATGATAGGAGTGCTTCAGGTCCTGGTCCGTGGGCAGATAGGGGGCCAGGAACTGGGACAGGATCGTGGCGGCATACAGTACCGCCAGGATGATCAGGCAGACCGCGCCAAGGCGCCGCCTCAGTAGCTCACGGAGGATATAGCGCAGCATAGGCTCAGCAGTGTTTCCTCTTCTTTTGAACCGCCAAGACGCCCCGGTGAAATCCTGCTTCGCAGGGCCGGCTTCGCCGGCATTTCACCGGGCAGGCAAAGAGGCCAAGGATAGGCACAAAGCTTCTTATCGGCCTCAGCGCCTCTGCGCCTCTGCGAAAGAAAGAATGACTCACCGCGGAGGCGCGGAGAACGCGGAGAAGGACGCAGAGGAGGAAGCATTCCTGTTTGCCCCCGAGACGGGGCAAACAGGAGGCAGCTCCGCCCAGCGGGTAGGCTCTTTCAAGGGCGTGAGCCCCTTTTTGCTTTGCGCCCTCTCAGCGCAAAGAAAAAATCCCGCTCTCTGCGAGCCCTCGGCGCCCTCCGCGCCTCGGCGGTGAAAAATAAAAACTCTGCGCCTCGGCGGTTTAGGCCCCTGAAGGACCTCAGTTCTTCTCCAGCCGGATCCTGGGATCAAACCAGGCGAGCAGCAGGTCCGCGACCAGGTTGCCCGCCATGAGCATGATGCAGCCCATGAGCACAGCAGCCACCACCACGAACTGGTCCTGCCGCATCAGGGCCTGGAAGATGAGCTGCCCCAGGCCGGGATAGTTCATCACGTTCTCCACCAGAATGGAGCCGGA
>JAIPDU010000058.1 GCA_021737525.1 Desulfohalobiaceae bacterium
CTCCCATCGGGCAGGGTGATCTCCACCTGGTAGGTCTTGGCGTGCTCCGGGCCGAAGCTGTCCAGCAGGTAATATTTGGGGCGCTCCTGATACTGTTTTTGAGTAATCTCCTGGAGCTTGCTTTTGGCGTCCTTCCTGGGATGGCCCCGGTTGTGCCGGCTGGGCCATTTGTCCGCAAAGAGCCCGAGGATGACCTGTTTGACGGACTCGAATCCACTGTCCAGAAACACGGCCCCCAGAATGGATTCAATCGCGTCGCAGAGGATGGCGTCGCGTTCCCTTCCTCCTTGGATCTCTTCCCCCCGGCCCAGGTAGAGATGATTCTGCAGTCCCAGCCTGCGGCCCATGTCCGCCAAAGCGGGTTCGCTGACCAGACGGGCCCGCATTCGGGTCAGATCCCCTTCCCGGGTCCGGGGATACTTGAGATACAGCGCCTCGGATATGATGAGCTCCAGCACTGCGTCACCCAGAAACTCCAGCCGTTCGTTGTGCTCCAGGCTGTTGTTGTATTCGTTGGCGTAGGAGCTGTGGATCAAGGCGGTTTGCAGGAGCTCTCTGTCGCGGAATCGATAGCCGATCCGCTCCTGGATCTCTTCCACGGATGCGTCGCTCATAAATGCCTCCCGCGCAAGGACGGCGTCAGGATGATTCCATGCCCGGGTCCCCGGGTAGATTGGTTTTTTGGGCCTGCAGCTTGGCCAGATGGTCGCAGCGCTCGTTCTCCTTCTGTCCGCTGTGGGCCTTGGTCCAGCTCAGATGGACCCGGTGCCGCTGCAGCTCTTTCAGGAGCGCCTCCCAGAGATCCCGGTTCTTGACCGGTTTCTTGGAGGCGGTGCGCCAGCCGTTTTTGACCCATCCCGCAAGCCATCCCTTGTTCAGGGCGTCGTTGAGATAGCGGGAGTCGGTGTAGGCCTCCACCCGGCAGGGAGTTTCCAGGGCATTCAGGGCCTGGATCAGGGCGGAGATTTCCATCCGGTTGTTGGTGGTTCTGCGGTATCCGCCTGCGATCTCGCGGCATTTCCCGCCGGACTTGATGAGCGCGGCCCAGCCTCCGGGGCCGGGATTGCCCAGGCAGGCCCCGTCGGTATAGATGGTCACCTGCGGAGTTTGCTCTGATTCTGTCATGAGTGCCGGTCCTGTTTCGGGGTGTGGGAAGATGAACAGCGCTGTGCGCGGTAGGGGCCTTTCCGTCCGTTCCTAGACCATCCCGGGGGCTTGATCAAGCCCCGATAATGGATCCCCGGAATACCCAATCCGTACTCCCGCCCTCCCGGGGCAGGGTTTGTTGCATGGCCGCAAAACGTGTCCAACATCCCGGTTCATCCAGGGAGGGGGCATGCCTCTATCCGCGCAGCTCCTCGATCCATCCCTGCAAGGGCGCTTCGAAGAATTCCCGGATCTCCCGGAGTTGCTTCTCCGTCTCCGCCTCGAAGCGCATGACGAGAACGGCCTGGGTGTTGGAGGCCCGCACCAGGCCCCATCCGTCGCTGAAATTGATCCGCACGCCGTCCACATCCAGGACCTGGAAGTCTCCGGATAGCCCCTTGAAATAGTCCACCGCCTTGTCCACGACCCGGAATTTGATGTTGTCCGGGCAGTCCAGCCGTATTTCCGGTGTGTTGTGGGTTTCCGGCCAATTGTTGAGATAGGCGCTCAGGGGTTTCTCCACGTCCTGGCTCATGATCTCCGTGAGGCGGGCAGATGCGTAGATTGCGTCGTCGAAGCCGTAATAGCGGTCCGCGAAGAACATGTGGCCGCTCATCTCCCCGGCGAGCTTGGCCCCGACCTGGCGCATCTTGTCCTTGATCAGCGAGTGTCCCGTCTTCCACATCAGGGGCTGCCCCCCGTGCTCCTCGATGTCCTTGAACAGGAGATGGGAGCACTTGACCTCGCCGATGACGTGGGCCCCGGGATGTTGACGGAGCATATCCCTGGCGAAGATGGCCAGCAGCTGGTCCCCGTAGAGCACCCCGGCCCCTTCGTCCACCACACCGATACGGTCTCCGTCGCCGTCCAGCCCGATGCCCGCGTGCGCCCCGTTGTCCAGGACCGCCTGCTTCAGGTCGCGGATGTTGTCCATGACTGTGGGATCCGGGTGGTGATTGGGAAAATTCGGGTCCGATTCGCAATAGATGGGGATGACCTCGGCGCCGATGCGCTCCAGGAGGGAGGCGCAGATGCGGCCGGCGCTCCCGTTGCCGCCATCCACCACGACCCGGACCGGCTCCCGGAGCTGGATTCCAGCGGCGATCTCCCGCATGTACTCCTCTATGGGGTCGAGCTCGCTTGCCACGCCCTGTCCGGTTTCGAATTCGCCGCTTTCCAGGATATGGCGGATCTTCTGCAGTTGGTCGGTGTGGATGGTGTTGTCCCCGGCCCAGACCTTGAAGCCGTTGTACTCCGAAGGATTGTGACTGGCGGTGATCATGACCCCGGCGCGGCAGCCCAGGGTGGAAACCGTATAGTAGAATACCGGGGTGGGCACCATGGGCAACATTACGGCGTCCACGCCGGTGGCGACAAGCCCCCGCACGATGCTGGCCTGGTACTCGGTGGAGCTGTGCCGGTTGTCCCTGCCCACAACTGCCCGGGTCAGGCCCAGTTGCCGGAAGTAGGTGCCGCAGGCGCGACCCAGTTCCTCCACACTCCGCGGATCGAAATCCTCATCCACGAGACCGCGTATGTCGTAGGCCCGAAAGCAGTCCGGATTGATGTGACCCATGTCTCGCTCCTTAAGTTGTTTTTTGCAGGAATGTTACACAGGATGATTCCTGGTGCAAGGCGAAGAGAGCCGGGATTTTCCGGAATTCCTTGACCCCGATCCGCCTCTGGGGTACTGTACCTTGCTCGTCGGCTGGTATGGATGTGCCGATATGCGGCCTATTCGGATGCATCGCTAACGGGTCCGGATGAGATGTTCGTTCGGATCGCGGGCGATGGGGCTGTGCCGCGTATGCGGCAGTGATGCGGAACAGGCAGGAGTTTATGAACTGGGATTGGGATCGACTCCAACAACAGCGTCGCAATAGACAGGGCGGCGGAGGCGGTGGAAGGCCGTCTCCGGACTGGGAAGAGCTGAAACGGAAGCTGAGCCAGCTTGCCAGATTAAGGCTCTCCGGTGTGGGAATCATCCTTGGCATTATCCTCGCCGTTTGGCTGGCCAGTGGGATCTACTTCGTCGACCCCGACGAAGTCGGCGTGGTCAAGCGCTTCGGGGCCTATGTCCGGAAAGTGCAGTCCGGCCCGCACTACCATCTGCCCTATCCCGTGGAAACGGTACAAACCCCCAGCGTGACCACGGTGCGCCGCATCGAGATCGGGTTCCGGATGCCGGAGGGCAGATCGGAGCTGGTCAAGTCCAGCTTCCGCAAGGTGCCCAAGGAATCGCTCATGCTCACCGGGGACGAGAACCTGGTCAATGTGCAGTACACCGTGCAGTACACCATCAAGGACGCTGTGAAATATCTGTATCAGATCAGTGAGTCCCGGACCGCGGTCAAGGAGGCCGCGGAGGCCTCCATGCGCGATGTGGTGGGAAGCAACGAGATCGGGGACATCCTGACCACACAGAAGTTCGAGATCCAGAACGAGTGCCAGGAGCTGTTGCAGAGGATACTGGACAGCTATAACAGCGGGATCCAGGTTTCCTCGGTCAAGATGCAGGACGTGCATCCCCCGGACCAGGTCAGGGATGCCTTCAAGGATGTGGCCAGCGCCCGCGAGGATAAGAGCACCCTGATCAATGAGGCCCGTGCCTACCGCAACAAGATCATTCCCGAGGCGCGCGGCCGTGTGGCGAGCATCCTCAACGAGGCCGAGGCGTACAAGGAGACCAAGGTCCGCCGCGCCGAGGGGGAGGCGACCCGTTTCGACAAGCTCCTGACGGAGTACCGCAAGGCCGAGCGCATCACCCGAAAGCGCCTCTATCTGGAGGCGATGCAGGATGTCTTCGGCAGCGTCAAGCAAAAGACGATCCTGACGGACAGCGCCTCGGAAAACATAGTCCCTTATCTTCCCCTGGACCAGCTCACAGGTACAAAGCGAACCCTCCCGAAGGGGACGGGGCAAAGGCAAGGATCCGGAGGCAACTAGGTATGGCCCAGGCGAAATTTTCCCCGGTAGCCGGGGTGGTGATTCTGCTGCTCCTGGTGCTGGGGGTCTCCCAGAGTTTTTATATCGTGGATCAGACCCAGCGGGGCCTTCTCCTTCAGATGGGCGATCCGGTGAAGGAGAACGTGCCTCCGGGGTTGCACTTCAAGATGCCCCTGATTCAGGATGCGGTGATCTACGACCACCGTATCCTGGAGTACGACGCCCAGCCCAAGGAAGTGGTGACCAAGGAAAAGAAGGCCCTGGTTGTTGACAATTACGCTCGCTGGCGGATCGAGGATACGCTTGCCTTCTATCGCACGGCCAGAACGGTGGACGGGGGGATCTCCAGGCTGAACGACATCGTCTATTCCCAGCTCCGGGTTGCCCTGGGCAGGCACACCCTCAACGAGATCGTGACCACCCAGCGCAATGAGATCATGCGCAACGTGGCGGATCAGGCAGCGAAAGAGCTGGACAAGTTCGGGATCAAGCTGATTGATGTGCGGATCAAGCGGACCGATCTGCCCGAGGAGAATCAGAAGGCCATATTTGAACGGATGCGCTCCGAGCGGAAGCAGCAGGCCAGGAAATACCGCTCCGAGGGCAGGGAAGAGGCGGAGGAGCTTCGGGCCGAAGCGGAAAAGGAGCGCTCCATCATGCTCGCCGAGGCCAGGCGCAAAGCCCAGTCCCTCCGAGGCGAGGGGGATGCGAAAGCCACCGCGGTGTACGCCGCTTCCTACGGCAAGTCCCCAGAGTTCTATGCCTTCACCCGGAGCATGGAGCTCTACCGGCAGAGCCTGGGCAACAAAACCTCCCTGCTTCTAACCCCGCAGAGCGAGCTCTTTCAGTATTTTCGCTCCATGGACGGACAGAAAGAGTAGCTACGACGACGCCCCCGAGGCCGTCCGCTTCGGGGGCTTCCCGCCTATTGTCTCCTTGAGCCCGTTCCCATCCGAAAAACTAGCTCCCTTCCGCGGATTCCCCGCAGCCCTTTTCTTCCCGGGACTGCATATCCCCGAGGATGATGCGGGCGCTCTCTTCCGCGGCATGCTTTTGTCCCAGCTCCTGACGCAGGGTGCGCAGCTCGTTCCGGATGCGCTGCAGCTCGGCGGGGTCCCGCAACCAGCTTGCGGCCTGTTCGGCCAACAGATCCGCTCGGGCCCTGGACTGGACGAACTCGGGAAAGACCTCGCGCTCCAGGACAAGGTTGGGCAGGCTGATCCAGGGCACGTCCACGGCGAGCCAGGCCACGGCGTAGCTGAGAGCGGAGAGCTTGTAGGCGATGATCGCGGGAGTGGTGAGGAGACCGCACTCCAGACTGGCCGTGCCGGAGGTGGTCAGGGCCAGGCTGCAGGACCGGATCCGCTCGTAGCGTTCCCGGAAGGGACAGATGCTGAGCGGGATCTCTTGGGGCCAGTGCGCGGTCAGCTCTTCGTCCTCTACACCAGGGGCCCGTATCAGGTGGAATTCCAGGTCCGGAAACCGCTGCTGCAGGGTCCGGCACGCCGCGGCGAATTGGGGAAGGAGCCTGCGGATCTCCATCTTCCGGCTCCCGGGCAGCACGGCGATTCTTCGTGCGGATGCGGGCTGTTCGGATGAGGGCTGCCGGGGAGTGATATATTGCACCAGGGGATGCCCCACGAAGTCCGCCTGGACATTGTGCCCGGCGTAGAAGGCCTGCTCGAAGGGAAGGATGCACAGCATGCGCCGGACGTGTTCCCGGATGAAGGCGACCCGGCCCTTGCGCCAGGCCCAGACCTGGGGGCTGATATAGTAGTACACCGGGATGCCGAGGCGGGAGGCCATCTTGGCTACGCGGAAGTGGAAGTCCGGGGCGTCGAGAAGCACGAGGCAGCGGGGAGGGCGTTCCAGCAGAATACGCTTGATTCGGCGGTAGAGGGCGAGAACGCGGGGCAGGAGGCCCAGGACCTCGCTAATGCCCATGGCGGAGAGCTCCTCCGCGCGGCCGGCGCTCTCGAGTCCTTCGCCGCGCATGAGCTCTCCGCCGATGCCCAGAAAGACAAGGTCCGGATCCCTGTGGCGCATTGAGCGCATGAGATCAGCGCCGTGAAGATCCGCAGAGGTCTCCGCGGCGCTGATCCAGATGGGGCCGTCCCTTGTGGCCGGAGGGGAGGCGGGGGATGCTTCGTTTCCCACTGCGGCTCCGGTTTGCATGTCCCCGCTTTGTCGCGTCATGGAATAAAGACCCGCCGCTCCAGCGGGCCCTGTGGTCTGCAGGGATCCACAGCTCCGCTGTGGTCGAGCCGATACGGCCCTTGCCGGACGAGCCGGACAGCGGCGCGCGGTGTTCTTCCTATTTTTGATCCGGTCCGCCGGATCGGGACTGGCCCCTGGGGTTCCTGTCCTTGTTCGGGCCGCCGCGGCCCTTGGGACCCCTGTCCTTGTTCGGGCCGCCGCCCTTGCCTCCGCCGCGGGGACCGGCTTCCGAGGCATCGAAGGTGCCCCCTTCTTCTTCGATGAGCACCGCCTTGCGGCTCAGACGGATCTTGCCCGTGCCCTGCTCGATCTCGATGACCTTGACCGTGAGCTCCTCCCCGGGGGAGACGAATTTGTGGATGTCCTCAACTCGGCCCTTGTCCAACTGAGAGATGTGGACCAGGCCCTCCACTCCGGGGAGGATCTCCACGAAGGCCCCGAAATCCTTCACCGACTTCACCCTGCCCTGATAGTCCTTGTTCAGCTCGGGCTTCTGGTCGTAGAAGAGGACCCTTTCGATGGTGTCCTCCAGGGACTGGCTGTTGGGGGCGAAGATGGAGATCTGACCCGAGTCCTCGATATCGATGGATGCACCGGTCTCCTTGGTGATGGCCTTGATGTTCTTGCCGCCGGGGCCGATCACGTCCTTGATCTTGTCCGGGGCCACCTCCAGGATCTTGAGCTGCGGAGCGTGTTCGGACAGGCTCTGTCTGGGCTGATCCAGGACCTGACTCATTTGGTCCAGGATGGAGAGGCGTGCCTCCCGGCCCTGCGCCAGGGCCTGCACCAGGATATCCCGGGAGATCCCGGAGACCTTGATGTCCATCTGGATCCCGGTGATGCCTTCCCGGCTTCCGGCCACCTTGAAGTCCATGTCGCCCAGATGATCCTCGTCACCCATGATGTCGGTCAGCACATGGAAGTCTTCCCCGTCCTTGATCAGGCCCATGGCGATGCCGGCAATGGGGGCGGAAATGGGGACTCCGGCATCCATGAGGGCCATGCTTCCGGCACAGACCGTGGCCATGGAGGAGGAACCGTTGCTTTCCATGATCTCCGAGACGAGACGGATGGTGAAGGGGAAATCCTCAGTGTTGGGCAGCACCGGGAGCAGGGACCGCTCGGCGAGAACGCCGTGCCCGATTTCCCGCCTGCTTGGGCCCCGCATCATCTTGACCTCGCCCACGCAATAGGGAGGGAAGTTGTAGTGGACCATGAAGCGCTTGCTGAGCTCCCCTGCCAGGCTCTCGATATGCTGCTCATCCTGGCTTCCGCCAAGGGTGATGGCTCCCAGGGCCTTGGTCTCGCCGCGGGCGAAGACCGAGGAGCCGTGGACGCGGGGCAACAGCCCCACCTCGATGCCCAGCTCCCGGATCTGTTCCAGGGAGCGACCGTCGATCCGCGTTTTGTCCTGGATGGTCCAGTTGCGCACGATCTCGGATTCCAGCTCCCGGAAGTACTTGGTGGCATACTTCTGGCGTTCCGGTTCTTCGGGGTACCGCTCGGAAATGGCCTGTTTCAGATCCTCCTTGACCTTGTTCTTGGCGTCCCTGCGCTCGATCTTGTCGGAAACGGATATGGCTTCCTTGAGGGGAGTATAGGCAAGCTCGCGCACTTGGTCCAGGATCTCCCGGTCCTCGAGGCTCTCGGGGACCTGGATCTTGGCCGCGCCGACCTGGTCCCGCAGCTCGTGCTGAGTCTGCAGCAGGGGCTGGATCTGCTGCTGTCCCCAGAAGATGCCGTCCGCCACGAGCTCCTCGGAGCAGAACTGGGCACCTCCCTCGACCATGACCACTGCCTCGCTCGAAGCGGCGATGATCAGGTTGAGCTGGCTGTGAGCGAGCTCGGCCTGGGTGGGGTTCAGGACGAAGTTATCGTCCACGTAACCCACCCTGGCGCCGGCGATGGGCCCGTCAAAGGGGATGCGGGAGATCTGCAGGGCGGTGGAGGCACCGGTGAGGGCGAGGACGTCCGGATCGAAGTCCGGGTCCGCGGAGAGCACCGTGGCGATGATCTGCACCTCCTGCTTGAACCCCTCGGGAAAGAGGGGCCGGATGGGGCGGTCGATGAGTCTGGAGACCAGAGTCTCCCGCTCGCTGGGCCGGCCGATTTCACGACGGAAATAGCTGCCGGGGATCTTCCCCGTGGCGTAGGACATCTCCTGGTAGTCGACAACAAGCGGCATGAAGTCGATATCCCGTTGCAGGGGCTGTGTCACCGCCGTGACCAGCACCACCGTGTCTCCGCTTTGCACCCAAACCCCGCCGTCGGCTTGGTTTGCGAGCTTGCCCGTCTCGAGGATGATATCCTTGTCCGCGATGCGGGTGTTGACCCGCGTGCTCTTGAGACCTGTTGCCATATTGGTTTGTGCTCCTGAAAAAAGTCGTGTTTTTTTGGG
>JAIPDU010000059.1 GCA_021737525.1 Desulfohalobiaceae bacterium
TCTCCGCTGCCGGATTCCAGTAGGAGATCCGGCCCTGATCATCCATCATGATGACCCCGTCCAGGGCGGAGGAGGCAATTCCCTTGAACTTCTCCTCCTGCTCCCGGATGGTCTGCAGCATTTCCTTCCATTCCCGAAGGTCCCTGATAATGCTTACGCTGCCGATAACTTCGCTCTCGCCGCTCCGCAGCAGGCTGATGGATACGGAGCAGGGCACGCGCGTGCCGTCCTTGCGCAGGAAATCGATCTCGTGATTGCGCACCTCCTCCAGGCTGCGCAGCGTCTCGAACATCCGCTCCATCTCTTTCTTGTCCGCGTAAAAGTCTGAAGGCGGCTTGCCCTGGATTTCCTCCGAGGTGTATCCGGAAAGCTCGGCCGCGATTCGATTGAAACGGATGAGCTCGCCGCGTTGGTTGGTGATGGCGATTGCGTCCGGAGAGTATTCCAGGATGTGGTCCAGATGGTCCCGCTCCTGTTTGTAGGCCTCCTGCAGCTCCTTGTAGTGGGTGATATCCAGGAAGGAGACAATGCTTTGCCTGGTTTCGGGAATGATATCCACCGTGACGATCACATTCCGAAGATTCCCGGCTTTGTTGTGGAAAGCCGCTTCATACTTCTCCGGGGCCCCGCTTCTGTCCTGTCTGCGCATGCGGTGATAGGCGAGCATCTTTTCCCGATCCCTTTCGCAGGCTATGAATCGGGTAAAGGGCATGCGGCCTTCGATCTCTTCCCTGGTATATCCGCTCAAGTTTTCCAACTCACTGTTGACCATGGAGATCGTGGTGTCTTCCTCCACGATGGCGGTGGCGGTTCCGGTGTTCTCGAAAATGGCCCGGTATTTCCGCTCGCTCGCCTGCAGGGCCTGCTCCATGCGCTTGCGCTCGGTCACGTCCGTATAGATGGCTATAACACCGGATAGACGATTTTCCCGGATGATGGGCGATCCGGAGACGAGGACATGGACCGGGCTTCCATCCTTTGTGTAGCGGACCGATTCCAATGCCTCCACGGAATTTCCGGCCAGGACATGCTGGGTGTAGTCCCTTGCTTCACGGGCTTCCTCAAAACGGGTTATCAATTCGTCCAAATCACGGCCTTGGGCTTCCTCGGGGCTGTACCCGAACATCCGCTGCGCTCCGAGATTCCATTCCACGACGCGATGGGAGGAGTCCAGGGTCACCACGGCGTCCGGAGCGTTTTGTAGCACGCCTTCCAGGTAGCGCTGTCTTTTTTCGCTCTCTTCCTCCGCCTGAAGCCGCTTTCTGTGCTCCTGTTCCAGCTCTAGAACGCGTTGGCGGAGCTCTTCGTAGGAGGGGCTATGGCCCATACAGCTCTCCGAATAGAATGACACGAGGCTTCTTCTTGCGTAAGCGTTCACAAGTTTTCTTCGAGCTTCCACGCGAGAAGGAATCCCGTGAATGCATACCTTCCCGCGATATGGCTCCAAGAGATCCCGCGCGCCCCTACCTTTTGGAAATGTTGTTCACCCCTGTCCGAAGCCTAAAGAGGTGGACGAGTCCCCAATGTGCCCCAGGTCAGAAATTATCCTAGCACAGGATGCCACGCAAGGGAAAAGAGGGTACCGAAAAGCGGGCTGAATTCGTTCTCAGGCCATATCAGGCGTGATTGCGGAGCTTGAGCTCCACGGGGTGGGGATTGAGGTAGATCTGCTCTCCCAGGTAGGGCTCTTTGTATTTGCGCACGAAGTGATTGAGCAGGGTGACCGGCACGATGAGGGGAAGGCTTCCCTGGCGAAACCTTTCCGCAATATCCAGGAATTCCTGCTTTTCGTCCGGGCTCAGCTCCTGTTTGAAGTAGCCCAGTATATGGTGCAGGACATTGACGTGTTTGGCCACCGTGGCGGGGGTCCGCATGGCCCGGTCCAACAGGCGCAGGTAACCGGGGAGGAGATCCTCGCGGGAATAGCTCTTGGCATGGGCCACATAGCGTCCCATTTCCCTGTACAGCTCTGGGCTGTGGGCCATGAGCAAAAGCTTGTGCCTGGCATGGAAATCCGTGAGCGCGCCGATGTCCGGCCCCTGTTTCTCCAGCTGCCGCCAGCGCCAGAAGACGAAGACGTGCTCGATGAATTGCTCCCGCAGCCCGGGATCGTGCAGCCTTCCTTCGTCCTCCACCGGCAGGAAGGGAAAGCGCTCCATGACCATTCTGGCCCAGATACCGACCCCCGTTCCCCCGGGATTGCCCTGGTCGTTGTAGACCTTGATCCGTTCCATGCCACTGCTTGGAGAGCGGCTCTTGAAGATGTAGCCGCAAGGATCCGCCTCGGCGAGCTCCTCCAGTTTCCTGCGTCCCCAGGCCTGCATCTGCTCGGTGAAGTCCTGTTGCGAGGTCCGGGTCCGGAGCCTGGGGGCCTGCGGATCTCCCACCAGCCGCAGGGATTCCCGCGGAACGGGCATCCCGCATTCCACCTCGGGGCAAACCGGTACATACTCGAAATAATGCCCCAGGGTGTCGCGGACATAGCGGTCCAGCTTGTGCCCCCCGTCGTAGCGCACAGGGTGGCCCAAAAGGCAACTGCTCATTCCCAGGGTGATCTTTTCCATGCAGGTGCCCTCCCGGATCGCTGCTAACGATCCCTACTCCAAATACCGTTCCACGGGCAGCACCAGGGCCTGGAGGTGGCGGTGCGAGGCCTTGGAGTCCTTGAATGCCTTGAGATCGTCCAGAACGGACTCCAGCTTCTCCTCGGGAACCTGGGCCTGAACCACGCTGCTGTTCCCGGGATAGACCTGATTGCCGTAGTGCTTGCCGTCCCGGTCCTTGCCCTCGACCATGGGGATTCGGACAAAGTCCTGGATCCCGTGTTCGTCCAGGATGGCCTCGATGTCCTCGGAATACTCGAAGTGGAAGATGATGTGCAAAAATTTCATGAATTCCCCCTTGGATCCCGGGCTCCAAATTTCCGGAGTCGCCAGGAAATTACAGGACATAGGAGGCAAGCACCGCCGCTGCCGCGGCCACAGCTGCCGCGAGGATCAGGAACAGGGCCCTGTGCCGCAGGATGGTCCTCTGCAGGCTGTCGAAGAGGGTGTAGACCACGGGAATGACCAACAGGGTCAGCGCGGTGGCCGCGAGCATCCCCATGGAGATGGCCACGCCCATGGGCGAGCGGGCTGTCCCTCCGGCTCCGTAGCCCAGGGCGATGGGCATCATGCCCAGAATGGTGGACACCGCGGTCATGAGCACGGGGCGAAAGCGGACCTGCCCGGCCTCCCTGGCCGCGTCAATGACCTTATGCCCCCGCGCCACGAGAACATTGGCGTAGTCCACAAGCAGGATCCCGTTCTTGGTCACCAGTCCCATGAGCATGATCAGGCCGATGAAGGAGAAAATGTTCATGGTCATGCCCAGGAGGTAGAGGGCTCCAAAGGCGCCCACTCCGGCCAGGGGCAGGGTCATGAGGATGGTGAAGGGATGCAGGAATGACTCGAACTGCGCGGACAGGACCAGGAAGATGAAGAGCACGGAAAAGGCCAGGGTCATGGTCAGATAGAAGAAGGATTCCTTGAAGTCCTGGGCCTCTCCGGTGATGTCCGTGTCGAAGTCAGCTGGGAGCTCCCGATCCAGGTGGCTGCGGAGCTTGTCCAGGGCCGTTCCCAAAGGGACGCCTGACGGCGTCTCGGCCATGATGGTCGCGGCGCGGCCGCGATTGAAGTGGTGGATCGCGCTGGGCCCAACGGATTCCTCGATGTCCACCAAGCTCTCCAGGGAGACCATTTGGCCCTTCTCGTTGCGGGTGTAGAGGTTGTAGATGGCCCGGGGAACGGTCTCTTCCCGATTTATCTCGGTAATGACCTCGTAGCGCTTGTTCTGGCGGTCGATGGTGGAGATCTCCGGATCGGCGAAGACATAGCGCAAGGTGTTGGAGATCTCCGTGACCGAGACCCCCATTTCGCCCGCTTTATCCCGATCGATGCGGACATTCACCTCGGGCTTGTCCATCTTCATGTTGGAGTGGACCCCCACGAACTCGGGCTGGCGCCGCATCCAGTCCATGACCTTCTCCTGCTGGTCCGCCAGCTCGTCCAGATCGGGATTGTTCAGCACGATCTGCAGCGGGGCTTCCGCTCCTCCCGGACCGCCGCTTTCCAGGACATAGGTGTTGACGCCCTTGACCCCGGCCAGCTTCTCCCGGGCCTCGCTCATGATCTCCTGCTGGCTTCGCTCCCTTTCGGTGCGATGGGTGAGCCGAATGAAGGATATGCCCTCGTTCACCTTCCCGGGCCCGGTCCGGGCCATTCCCACGGCCAGGAAGTAGGAGCGCACCTCGGGGATTCCGCTCAATACATCCTCGATCTGGCGGGCGTAACGGTCGGTGTACCTCAGGCTGGCTCCCTCCGTGGCCTCGAAGGAGATTATGAACTGCCCCTTGTCCACGCTGGGTGCGAATTCGGACTCCAACTGCATGAAAAGGGCGATGCCCCCGGCAAAGGCCAGAACGCCTATGGCCACGGTGACAAACCGCCATTTGAGGGCGGTGCGCAGGATCGGCCTGTACAGGGAGTCCAGAAAGCCGAGGAAGGGCTGTGTTATGCGAAGCAGGAGGGGCTTCCGCGTCTGCTCCGGACCCTTGAGGTAGCGGGAGCAGAGCATGGGGGTCAGGGTCAGGGCGGTGAAGGTGGAGGCAAAGACGGTGACCGTCACTGTCAGGCCGAATTCATTGAAGAAGCGGCCGATCATCCCGGGCATGAAGGCTACCGGGATAAAGACGGAGCCCAGGGCCAGGGTGTTGGCGATCGCCGCGAAGGCGATTTCCGTGGTCCCTGTTCTCGCCGCCGGCTTGGCCTCGGCCCCGTATTCCATGTGCCTGTAACAGCTCTCCAGGACCACGATTGCGTCGTCCACCACGATGCCGATGACCAGGATGAAGCCGAGCATGGTGAGCACGTTCAGGCTGAAGCCCAGGTAGAAGATCAGGGCCATTCCGCAGAGCAGGGAAGCGGGAATGGCGATGGAGGTGATGATCGTGGCCCGGGGGCTGCCCAGAAAAAGCATGACCACGAGCACAACCAGGGCGGTGGCGATGAAGATGGTGGAAAGCAGGTCGTTGATGTTCTCCCGGACGTACTGGGAGTCGTCCGAGGCGACATCGTATTTCAGACCAGGTGGAAAGTCCCGGGATAGCTCGTCGACCTCCGAGCGGATCCGGTCCACAAGCTCCACCATGTTGGCGTCGGACTGCTTGACGATGCCCAGGCCCACCGAGGGATCCTGCCGATAGCGGGCCACGTTGCGCTCGTTCTCCGCTCCCTCCCGGGCCTGCCCCACGTCCGAGAGACGCACCGGAGAGCCGTCCCTGTGGGCGATGATCAGATCGTTGAAGGGCTCCGCGGAGGAGAACTGGCCCCTTGTTTTGATCAAGAATTCCCGCTGTTCGCTGGTGATGCGGCCAGAGGGGATGTCCACGTTCTCCTGCTGGATTGTTCGGACCACATCCTGTGGAGTGATCTGATGGGCCGCGAGCTTGTCCGGATCGAGCTCGACCCGGACCGCGTACAATTGCTCTCCGCCGATGACGACCTGTCCGACTCCGGAAATACGCTCCAGCTGATCCTTGAGCACATTGTCCGCGTACTGGGTTATGCGTATCTGGTCCCAGCGCTCGTTTCCGGTCAGGGCGATCCACATGACCGAGCGGGCGTCCGGGTCCACCTTGCGCACAATGGGCTCTTGCGCGTCGTCGGGCAGATCCTGCTTGGCCCGGGTAACACGATCCCTCACGTCCTGGGCTGCGATATCCACGTCCCGGTGCAGCTTGAACTCCACAGTGACCGTGCCCACCTCTTCGCGCGCCGTGGAGGTGATCTGGTCGATCCCCTCGATGGTGTTCATCTCCTCTTCCAAGGGCTCGACCACCTCGGTCTCGATGACCTCGGGATCCGCCCCGGGCAGGACCACGGACACGTTGACGGTGGGGAATTCCACGTCGGGATACTCCCGTACCGGCATCTGCATGTATCCGTACACACCGAAGATGGTGAAGACCAGAAACAGGACCACAGTCAGCACTGGGCGGCGGATGCAGTAATTCCAGATCATGATGCGTCTGTCCCGGGGTTATCCGTTCGCGGTTTTGTGTGCAGTGGGCTTGGTTTGCTCAGGGAGTAGCTCGCTGCGATCACCAGTGCTTTATCTTCGATTCTTGGGGGATGACCATGGGCGCGACAGCTCAATCCCGCGTCTCCATAGCGCCGTTTTCGTTGCTGCTTGAGCCGCAGACACTGCTCCCGTCCTGGACCGAGATATGTCCGGAGGTGATTACGCTCTCTCCGGTCTGGACGCCTTCGCGGACTTCCACAAGCCCCGGACGGCGCAGACCGATGCGAACATCCCTGGCATGGGCTGTACCGTCTCGGACGACGAACACCATGTATCCCTTGCGGGTGGGAATAAGCGCCTCTTCGGGGATGACCGTGGCGTTTTCCCGCAGATCCACCGTGAGACGAACCGAGACGAACCCCCCGGGCCGCAGGCGTCCGTCACGATTGTCCACTTCCGCCTTGACCTGGATGCTGCGAGTGCTTTCCGCAATCACGGGATTGAGGAATGTCACCTCACCGGGGAAGCTGCTGTCCGGATAGCCGGGCACAGTAAGGCTCACCTTCTGCCCCAGGCTCAGACTGGAGTGGTGCCTTTGGGGAATGGTGAAGCTCACCTCCAGCCCGTCCTTCTGGGTCAGGGCCACAAGAGGAGTACCGGGCTCGACGAATTCCCCCGGATCGACACGGAACTCGCCGAGAGTTCCCTTGAAGGGGGCCCGAATCCGGGTGTCCTCAATGGACTCCCGCAATTCCTCGATCTCGGCCTGAAGGCGGTCCACCTTGGCCATAGCGGCGGTATAGGAGGTGAGCGCTTCGTCCCGGGCCTCCTCCGAGCCCAGTCCCTTGTCGTACAAACTTTGCTGCCGTTCGTACGTCCTGCGCGCGTTCTTCATCCGGGCCCTTGCCTCCCGGAGACCGGCCTGCTGGGCCTGCAGGCGCTTTTGCAGCTTGGCCGAGTCCAGGCTGAGCAGGAGCTCGCCCCGGTCCACGTCTTGACCGTCGCGGAAGTGGACCTCTTGCACCAGGCCGCTCATCTCGGAGCTGACCATCACCTTTTCCTCGGCCTCGAGTGTCCCGATGCCGTTGAGGATGACCGGGAGATCCTCCTGCTCGACCTTCGCAAGCTCCACGGGAATGCAGTCTTCCTGTCCCCGGGCAGGGGAGGCGGCGAGAAGGAGGGCGAGGGGAAGAACGAGAACGAATCCCGCGAAACTGCTCAAGCGAAGCGATGTCCCTCTTCTGGGTATCATTTAGGGCGTCTCCTTACCTGCGACGAGTTGTTGCTTCAGGATCCCGGTCACAAGATCCAGTCTGACCATATCCAGCTGATAGGAGTAGCGGGCCCTGGCCAGGCGATTCTCGGCCTCGTTCAGGGCGGTGAAGGCGTCCACCTGGTCCACGGAGGAGGCGGCACCCTCCTCGAATCGAGCAGTAACCTGCTTGTAGTTCCGCTCCGCGGATTCCACCTGTTTTTCCAGCTGCCGGATCACGCTGCGCTGAGTCTGGAGATCCAGATACACGCTGCGCACTTGTTCCCGGATTTCCCGCTCCAGACGGCTGCGCTGGACCCTGGCCTGGATGAGCTCAGAACGGGCCTTCTCCACCTGGGCCTGTTCCCTGCCCCCGGTGAAAAGGGGGTAGGAGAGGCGCAGGGAAGCGCGCCAGTCCTCCCTGTTATCCTGAAAGATATCCGGCTCGTCCGTTCGGGTGTAGCTGCCGTGCGCGCTGAGGCGGGGAAAGTAGTCCGCTTTTTCCCCGGACTTGCCGGCCCGGGCAGCCTGGATGCGGTTGTCCAGCTCCTCCAGGTCCTTTCTGTGCTCCAGAGCCCTGGAATACAGGCCCTGCATGGTGGCGTTGTCCGGTACTCGGCGCTTCCCCGGATGCTCGAGCCTGCGCGGGATCCGGTCCATCCCCATTTCCAGGGCCAGCTGCTCCCGGGCAACGTCGAACTGGTTCCGGGCCCGTTCCAGCTGCTCCTCGCTCTGGGCCACCTGGACCTCGGCCCGCAGGACATCGGACAGAGTGGCCACTCCCACTTCCCGGCGGCCCCGCGCGCGCTCCAGCTGGGTCTCGGCCCGCTCCAGGGCGCTCTCCGCGATCTGGATGGAGCGCCTGCCGAGCAGGACCTCGTAGTAGCTGGAGGCGACCCGGAAGAGGATCCGCTGCACATTGCGGAAGTGCTCGTCACGGGCGCCCTCCAGGTTTTCCCGGGCCGCCCTTCGTCCGTACCATCTCTTGCCCCCCTGGTAGAGGTGCTGATCCAGCTGGAGGCTCGCTGTGCCGTATTCCTCTGGCGTGCCGGGAGTGGTCTCTTCCTGGAGCTCCTTCTGCCTGGTGTACTCCCCCTGGGCCGAAAGCTGAGGGTAGAGCCCGGAAGTAGCCTCGGTCACATCCTTGCGGGCCTGCACCACGTTTTCCCTGGAGGCGGCGATATCCTGGTTGCGGGAAAGAGCCCTCTGGTAGGCCTCCTCCAGGTTCAGGGAGGTGGCGTTTTCAGCCGCCGGAGCCAGTGTCCCCGTCCCCAGGATAAGGATGATGAGGCACCCGCATATGCCCATGAACCAAGTTCCTGTTGCCCTAGTGATGGTGAATCGCATCGGTCACCTCGTATCGAGTTGGGATGATT
>JAIPDU010000060.1 GCA_021737525.1 Desulfohalobiaceae bacterium
ACGAACAGGGGCACGGGAGGGATTATCCGGGCCAATCCTCGAGGTTAATCGCCTCCTCCTCCAGCATGATCGGGATTTCTTCCTGGATGGGATAAACCAGCTCGCAGGGCCTGCAGATCAGGCCGTCCTCCTGCGGAGTGAGCTCCAGATCCCCCTTGCAGCGGGGACAGGCCAATATTTCCAGCAATTCTTGATTGATGCTCATCCTCTCCTCCCCTGGGCACTCAAATTGACATAACCCGGGCTGCCGCCTATAAATAAGGGTTTTGAACGGCGGCCCGTAAAGCGGTTTCCCCGCGCGGGGAAACCCTTCCCTGAATCTAACCGCCAGGCCCTGAAAGTGCAAGCCCACCGAGAGCCGTCGCATTTGAATCAATATCCTGACTCATTGACAAAGATACAATTATGTAGCCGTCCCCACTTTTTCCATCCTCTGTGCCCCTCTGTGTCCTCTGTGGTAAAAAAACTTCACCACAGAGAGCACAGAGGGGCACAGAGAGGAGATCAAAAATTCAATCTCTTAATGCCCTGTCCGAGACTGATCACTAAAAGCAGGCTTGGACACGAACGACCCGGAAATAACAGGAGCTTTCTCCCATGAGCCAAGTCGATCTGCATACCCATACCACGGCCTCGGACGGGACGCTGGAACCGGCGGAGCTCGTGCGCAAGGCCGCCTCCCTCGGCCTCCGTGCCGTAGCCGTCACCGACCACGACACCGTGGGCGGACTGAGCCAGGCCCTGCAAGCCGGACGGGAGACAGGCGTGGAGGTCATTCCCGGCTGCGAGCTGAGCATTGACTTCCCCTCGGGCCAGATGCACATCCTGGGCCTTTTCCTGCCGGATCCGCCCACGGGGCTCAGGGCCACACTGCAGGACCTGCAGGATCGGCGCAACAGCCGAAACGACCGAATCCTGGCCAAGCTCCGGGAAGCCGGCGTGGACGTGGATCTGGAGGAAATCCGGGAGCTGGCGGGCGAGGCGAGCATCGGCAGGCCGCACATCGCCAGGGTCCTGGTCCAAAAGGGGGTGGTGGAGAGCATCGACCAGGCCTTCCGGGAGTACATCGGCCCCGGGGGGGCCGCGTACGTCCCCAAGGACAAGCTCGATCCGGAAAAGGCCATCCGGATCCTGAAACAGGAAGGGGCCACCGTGATCCTGGCCCATCCCTACTCCCTGGAGATCGACACCGAAGAGCTGCGCGAGCTCCTTGGCAGGCTCAAGGAGCAGGGCCTGGACGGGGTGGAGGCCTACTACACGGATCACACCCCGGAACAGACCCGGACCTATCTTCAGCTGTGCCGGGAGTTCGATCTTTTGGTCAGCGGAGGCTCGGATTTCCACGGCAGCGTCAAGGTGGATGTCCAGCTGGGAGCGGGCCGAGGGAACCTGGATCTGCCCTACAGCCTGGTACGCCGCATGCGGGAAGCACGGGGGGAAAAGCCTGCCTTTTAGGGGCTTCGGGAGTGGCAGGAAAATGGTTCCAATCTACTGATCAGTAATCCCGGGTCCGAATATATTCCAACATCCGGACCAGGAGCGATTTTTCCCTGGATTCCGGCAGGGAGGCCAAGGCCTGATAGGCGGCTTGCAGATAGGTTTCAGCCTCTTCCCTGGCCCTGATGTGCAGCTCCCTGGACCGGATGCAACGCATGGTTTCCTCCAGCTCCTTCTCGGACAGGGCCTTGTCCTTGACCCTGGTCAGGAAACGTTCCCGCTGCTCTGCATCGAGCTCCTGCAGGAAATGGATCAGGGGCATGGTGATCTTGCCCTCCCGCAGGTCTCCGCCCATGGGCTTGCCCAGGTCCGGGGCCGGAGAATAGTCCAATGCGTCGTCCACCAGCTGAAAGGCGACCCCCAAATTGAGCCCCAGCTGACGGGAAGCCTCTCGTTCCGCGCTCCTGTTGCCGGCCAGAATGGCACCGCTCTCGCAGGAGCTTTGGATCAGGTATCCCGTCTTGCCCTTGATGATGTCCAGGTATTCGGCCTGGCTCAGATTGGGCTGGCGCATCTTCTGGATCTCCAGGATCTCCCCGGTTACGGTGCTGGAGATCGCCTCGGAGATGCAGTTGACCAGATCCGGATTCCCGTAGTCGGCCACAATCTTGTTCGCGTGGGCCAAAAGAGCGTCCCCCGCCAGGATGGTCTCCTTCATGCCGAAAACAAGGTGGGCCGCCCTCTCTCCCCGCCGCAACTCGGAGTTGTCCAGGATATCGTCGTGCAGCAGCGTGGCTGAGTGGACCAGCTCCAGGGCGCTCGCCAAGGGATAGACGGAGGCCTCCCTGTGGCCCATGGCTCCGGCCATCAGGATGCAGAGCAGCGGCCGGAGACGCTTCCCTCCCGAACCCAGGACATGGGAGGCCACGGGGAAAACGTAGCTGTTCAGGGAATCGAGCTGCTCCTGAATACAGGCCTCAATATTGGGAAGAACGCCTTGAAAGTACTCCTGCAGCTCCGGTTGTAGCTTCATAATTCGTGGTCTTCCTGAAACGGTCCTGTCGTGCCCGACGATTTGGCTGGTTCCCCTTCCCGCGTGGCGGATCAGTCCATGCTCTCCAACAGAGTGGTCATAACCGTGCGCAACTGACCCAGGGCCCCGGAAGCATCCCAGTCATCCCTCTGTCTGGACCCCACCACATTGGAGACGCAGCGCACCTCGACAAAGGGCACCCCGTATTCGAGACAGGGCCAGGCCAGGGCAAAGCCCTCCATATTCTCCACATCCGGGCTGTAGCGCTGTCTGTACCATTCCGCCTGCTCGGGATCTCCAGTTGCTCCGGCCACGGTGAGGCTCCTGCCCTCCGGCCAGGGAAGGGATCGGCTTATTCCGAGGCTGAGCAGGGAATGCCGCGGGCTGAGCCCCACACGATCGCGGACCGTTTCCCCGCCCAGGGTCCCCTGGCCGTATTTCAATCCCGCCGGATCAACTCCCTCGCTGGCGCGCAGGCCGAATTCGGGCCAGATCTCCTCCCGCACTACAACCGGTTGGCGAAGGGGGAGCTCTTTCAGGCGAAAGGTGCCCGCGGTGCCCAGATTGAGCACCCCTCGCAGCTCGCTGGCGTGCTGGAAAAGGCGCCCCAGGCCGAAGGCCGCGTTGACCGGTCCCATCCCGCAGCTCACAAGATAGAGGTCCATGCCCCGCCACCGCCAGGCCACCGGCTCCGCGTGAGGAATCCGGGGCGCACCGTCCACTGCTGCCCGGAGCTCCCTTTGTGTGGCTGTCACAATGGCCAGTCGCCGCACCTCGACCTCGCGTAACTATTCACCAACTCCCAGATCGGGGTAAGTCTACCCGGGATATTTTGAATCATTTCAGTGGAGACTCTGCCAGATTTTCTTCGCTCGCCACGTGGGGGAAACCCGACCGTGAACGTGCTTAAAGGGACGAAAATGCGTTGCTGAGGAAATATTGTCCAGTCCCGGAAAACAGCAACCAACGAGAGTCGGGTGGGGGCAGGGATGCCCCCACGTGGCGAGCGTTAGAAAATCCAGAGTCGAAGCTGCATGATGCAAAATATCCCGGGTAGACTCACTGTTCCGCAAGGTGGTGAACAGTTACGACCTCGCCAGGAGTAATTCTCGCCTCGCTGGGTGCTCAGTCCGCCAAGCCCCGGGTGGCCCAACACTGTGAAACGAAGAAACCGGCGCTTTCCGGATTGCTCCCGAAGTGCACATGGATGTAGGATCCCAGGACATTGTCCAGCAGAAAACCCTGGGGGTCTCGTTGCTCTCCCCGTCTGTCCCGAACCCGGTATACGCTCTGCAGTCCGTCCACCTCGCTCCGGAGATAGGAATAGTGGAATTCGTGCCCGCGCAGAACAGTGCCAGCATCGCCGAGGGGGGTTCGCTCCAGGGTGCGGACCTCCCGATACCCCAGGGCCCGGAACCGTTCCCCCATTACGGCGTCCAGGGGAAAAACCCCCGCCATGGGGTGGACCTCCCCCTGTCCGTCGCAGATGGAGCGCATCAAATACATGAAGCCTCCGCACTCGGCGTACACCGCCTTGCCGGATCCAGCCAGGCGGGCCACATCCGTCAGGAGGCTCCTGTTTTGGCTCAAGCGCGCGGCATAGATCTCCGGATAACCGCCCCCCAAATAGAGACCGTCCACTCCATCAGGCAGCACGCTGTCCCTCAGAGGGGAAAAGAAGCAGAGCCGTGCTCCGGCCTGGCGCAACAAACGGAGATTCTCCCCGTAGTAGAAGCAGAAGGCCTCGTCCCAGGCCACTGCAATGCGCACCGGGTCGTGTTCAGTTTCCCTATCAGTTTGCTCCGCAGTTGAAAAGGACAGCCCAGACGAAGGGGAAAAGGGGGGAGGATCCTCCGCTTGTTCCATACATCCGCATCCGCACACGGTGGGCTCGAAATGGCTGGAAAGTCCCGAATCGGCCCAGTCGGCCAGTTGTTCCACCTTTTTCTGATCCCAGGCCGACTCCTGGGCCGTAACCAGTCCCAGATGGCGGGAGGGAAGGCTGAGCTCGGGGTCATGGGGCAGAAAACCGAGACAGGGAAGGCCAGTCGCGCTGTGCACCGCCTCTTGCAGGATCGCGGCATGGGAACGGCTCCCGACACGGTTGAAAAGGACGCCGGCCAGTGACAGATCCGGATCGAATTCGGCATATCCCTTGACCAGAGCCGCTGCCGATCTGGCCAGGGATCGGGCGTCCACGACCAGGAGCACGGGCAGGCCCAGCCACTTGGCCATCTCTGCCGTGGACCCTGACTCCCCTGTTGGGGAAAAGCCGTCGAAGAGACCCATGACCCCTTCCACCACACACATATCCGCACTGCTGCCGTAGCGACAAAAGATCTTTCGGTTAACCGGCCTGGAGAGCATCCACCCGTCCAGATTGTGCGAGGTCCTGCCTGTCACGAGGCAGTGGTGTCCGGGATCGATGAAGTCCGGTCCCACCTTGTAGGGCTGAACATCCCAACCCTTGCGGGCAAACCAAGCCATCAGGGCCAGACTGATCAGGGTCTTGCCGCTTCCGCTGCTGACTCCGGCGACGACGATTCCGCGCATATGCCTTCAAAATAGGAGCATTGCGAAAAAAAGTAAATCCCGGCTTCACCCAGCTGCAAGACCCGAGACAATCACCTCCGGAGCCACCCCGACGACTCTTCTTGCACCGTTTGCATCCAAGGATATGAAGCGCTAGGATAATTTCGTGCGGTAATTATCGATTTTTTCCACCGGACACAGTGAAACAAGGGAGAAGGCATGGAACAGCTGTCCATTCAACGGGCCCTGCTCAGCGCCACGGACAAAACGGGCCTAGCCGACCTGGGCCGTTTCCTGTCGGAATGCGGCGTGGAGCTGGTTTCCACCGGCGGAACCTATAAGACGCTGGTCGAGGCGGGGCTGACAGTCACCCCGGTCAGCGATGTGACCGGGTTTCCCGAAATACTGGGGGGACGGGTCAAGACGCTTCATCCGCACATCCACGCCGGAATCCTGGCGGACAAGGATGACCCCGAGCACCTCCGCTCCCTGGACGAGCTGGGCATCGCCCCCTTCGATCTCGTCTGCGTCAATCTCTACGACTTCGCCGGAGCCCTGGAAAGGGGGCTCAAAGACCAGGATCTGGTGGAAGAGATCGACATCGGCGGCCCCACTCTCCTTCGCGCAGCAGCAAAGAACTATCACAGCCTTGCGGTACTGCCGGACCCGTCCTTCTACTCCCGCTTCCAGGCAGAGCTGCGGGACAGGGACGGAAGCGTCGGCCTGGCCCTGCGAAAGGAGCTCGCGGCGTACACCTTTTCCATGGTCTCCCGCTACGACCGTTTGATCGCCACCGGCCTGGGAGGCCCGCAAGAGGCATCCTAGAAATGAGACTTGGGGAAGGCCGGTTTCAAAAAGGATAAGCATTCATCCCAAAGGAGGGATTGCTATAGCCGAAAAAATCTGGGGCAACACAACAGGGCTCAAGCCCAGTCAGGCCAAGGCACTGTCCCGCATTTACCGCAGGCGTTTCCCCGATCTCGGGGGATACAGCAAGGAGCAGGCCAGGGAGCTCGCCGCCCTGAGCTGGGAGATCGGCCGTCAGGTCGGAGTGCTCGTGGATCGCCAGGGACGACCCCATATGGTGATCGTCGGCGACCGCGACAGCATTCTCATACCCGAGCTGGGGCGTCAGCGCGAGCAATCCGCCAGGCTGCGCGGCCTCCGCCTGATGCACACCCATCTGGGGTCCTCCGGCATCACCGAAGAGGACCTCATGGACCTCGTTTTCCTCCGGCTGGACTCGATCTCCGTTTTGACCGTGAACGGCGAGGGAGCCCCACTCACCTTCCAATGGGCCCATCTCATGCCCTACAGCTCGGGCAATCAACTCTACCACTATTCCCCGCATCTTCCCTGGGACCAGGAGGAGATCGACTTCTCCCGCGAGGTGGAAGGCCTGGAAAAGGAGTTCGCCCGCTCCGCACCCGAAGCCTTCTCTTCCTCGGACACGGAACGAGCCATTCTCCTCAGCGTGGACACAAGACCCAAAAACGTCCAGGAGAACTCCCTCCAGGAGCTCCGCGAGCTGGCCCAGACCGCCGGTCTCCAGGTCACGGAAACCATGATCCAGCGCGTGAACCGGGTCAATCCCAAGCATATCCTGGGCAAGGGAAAGCTCGCCGAGCTGGAGATCCTCGCCCTGCAGACCTTTTCCTCCACCCTGGTTTTCGACCGGGAGCTCACTCCGGCACAGATGCGCCACCTCTCCCGAATCACCGAGCGCAAGATCCTGGACCGGACCCAGGTCATCCTGGATATCTTCGCCCAGCACGCCTCGAGCAGGGCGGGCAAGCTCCAGGTGGAGCTCGCCCAGCTCAACTACACCCTCCCCCGCCTCTCGGACACGAACCGGGCCTTTAGCCGCCTGAGCGGAGGCATAGGCGGCAGGGGACCGGGAGAAACCAAGCTCGAGCTGGACAAACGGCGCATTGGGGAACGCAAAACCAAGATCAAGAAGGAGCTGGACAAGATACGCCGGAACAGGGCCCACACGAGACAGCGCCGCAATTCCGCGGGGATGCCCATTGTGGCCCTTGTGGGCTACACCAACGCGGGCAAGTCGACCCTGATGAACACCCTGACTCACAGCGGAATCCACACCGCGGACAATCTCTTCGCCACACTGGACCCCACCAGCCGGAGGCTGCGCTTTCCCCGGGACAGAGAGATCATCCTGACGGACACAGTGGGGTTCATCAATTATCTGCCGGACAATCTCAAAGAAGCTTTCCTGGCCACTCTGGAAGAGCTGCATTCAGCCGATCTCCTGGTCCAGGTTGCGGACGCGGCTCACCCGGAATCGGAAAACCAGGTGCGGGCTGTAGAACACATCCTGGAGGATATGGGGCTTGGGGAGACCCCCCGAATCCTGGCCCTGAACAAATGGGATCTGGTTCCCGGGGACAACAGGCAGCCCCTGCTCAATCGCTATCCCGAAGGGATCCCTGTGTCCGCCCCGGACCACGGCACATTGGATGCGCTCATACGCCGGATCACGCGCAGGCTCCCCCCTGTCTCGCGTGAACCCAAGGATCATAAGGAAGAGTCTTCCCTGCAACAGGCCTTTTCCTGATCCGTTCCGATGAGCCGGGGGCAAGCCGAGTCCGGTAGGGACGCTTTCCCCCCTCCCGCATCATCTCCCCAAGAATGGAAGGTCCTCAAGTCAATTTTCGTTCCGTCTGTGGCTGGGGAGCCCGAACAGGACTTCTTGGTCAAGCCGTTCCATCAAGGGAATACAATCCAAAACCGGACGGACATGATCCAGCACCTCATGCCGAGATCGCCTTGGAATATTCTCCCTCTTCAAGAGGATGCTTCATGCTCTTGAAGCTGTGCTCCAGAACACGGGGAGAAAAATATGTTCGAGAGACATAAATGATAAGCATCATCCCACAGCCAATGTGAGCTGCCTTTCCATCCCTCGCTGCTTGGAATAATATCGAGATATTGCTCTTATTCGCCGAGCAAAGCATTCAAAAACGTGATCAAGGTCATGCTACTATCGAAGGAAGGTGAAAATTTGTGATACTCGACTTTACTTCCCTACCGTATATGATATAAATTTGACCATATTTTTCTTCATGAAAGCTTATTTCCGTACCTTGAGCCTGTAATCGACGACAATAATTTTCCCTTGTCGAAGCTGGCAATGTGTAGTATTATGAAGTATGAAAGAGGATGATGCTCTTCATGAACTACAAGAACCCATGGTCCAAACTGTTCACTGCGGAACAAATTCTGAACAGTACCAAAGACCCGGGGCAGTCCAGAAGAACAGTCTTTACCAACGGATGCTTCGATCTTCTTCATCGAGGCCATATAGACTATCTGTTGCGTTGCAAAAGCCTTGGCAACATCCTGATTGTGGGCCTCAACAGCGATGAGTCCGTTCGTCGTCTCAAAGGCGACAAGCGGCCTGTCACCAGGGAACAGGACAGGGCTTTCGTGCTTGCCGCTCTGGAATGCGTGGATTTCGTAATCATTTTCGAACAGGACGACCCCTTGCAGCTCATTCAGACTATACAACCCGATGTGTTGGTCAAAGGAGGAGACTGGTCCCCGGAAAAAATCGTGGGTCGAGAAGAAGTTCGAGCCCGCGGAGGAGAGGTCCACAGTCTCCCATTTTTGCAGGGCTACTCCACCTCCGATCT
>JAIPDU010000061.1 GCA_021737525.1 Desulfohalobiaceae bacterium
TACAACGGGAGCCTGGCGGTTTGCCCTTCGCTGCTTCAGGCCTCCGGGCTCCTGCCCAACGAGCGTGTGGATGTCTACAACATCGACAACGGCGAAAGGCTGACCACGTACATTATCGAGGGAGAAAGCGGGGAGATCGCCCTGAATGGGGCCGCGGCCCTGAAGGGCTCCGTGGGCGAACGGGTCATCATCGCCAGCTATGCCTGGCTCACGAACCAGGAGCTGCGGGAGCACACTCCCCGGGTTGTCCTCGTGGACGAGGATAACCGGGTTCGAGAAGTAAAGGGATAGCGCGAAAGGGAGCTTCTCGGCCAAAAAAGTCAGGATCCATTCCTTTTGTGACGAAAAAAAAAGCCCGGCACAGTGTGTCGGGCTTTTTTCCGTTCGTCGTCCTCCGAAAAGGGTTAGATCAGGCTCATACGAGAACGGACCTGCTCCATGGTAGCCCCGGCCTCGGACCGCGCGGCCTCGTTCCCCCTGCGGAGGATGTCCCGCACCGTGTCCGGATCGTTCTCCAATTCCCGTCTCCTGTTCCGGATGGGTTCCAGAAAGGCTTCCATTTTCTGGAACAGGAGCTTTTTGCAATCCATGCATCCCCTGCTGGCGCCGGTACAGCCCTCCATGATTTCCTGATAGGGCTCCTGCGGATCGAGCAGGCGCAGGTAGGGGAAAAGGTTGCACTGCTTGGGATCTCCAGGATCCTTGAGGCGCATGCGGTTGGTGTCCGTGAGCATGGTCTTGATCTTTTTCTGGAGGCTGTCCGGGTCATCGCCCAGAAAAACGGCGTTGTCGTAGCTCTTGCTCATCTTTCGTCCGTCCAGCCCGGGCAGGCGCGAGGACTCGGTGAGCAGCGGCTTGGGCTCGGGAAAGGTCTCCCCGTAGAAGGCGTTGAAGCGCCTGGTGATCTCCCGGGACAGCTCCAGGTGGGGGAGCTGGTCCTCTCCCACGGGGACCCGGTCGGCGCGGTAGATGATGATGTCCGCGGTCTGCAGGACGGGATAGCCCAGAAAGCCCAGGGTGTTCAGATCCTTGGCCTCCAGCTCCTGCTTGACCTCCTTGTAGGTCGGATTACGTTCCAGCCAGCCCAGGGGAGTGATCATGGAGAGCAGGAGGTTGAGCTCCGCGTGCTCCCGTATTTGGGACTGCTGGAAGAAGACGCTTTTTTGCGGATCAAGGCCTGCGGCGAGCCAATCCAAAAGGATTTCGTGGCTGTATTCGGAGATGGCATGGGGATTGGCGTAGTCCGTGGTCAGGGCGTGCCAGTCCGCGATGAAAAAGAAGCATTCCGCGCTTTGCTGCAGGTCGGCCCAGCTCTGCAGGACGCCGAAGTAGTGTCCCAGGTGCAGAGGGCCCGTGGGTCGCATGCCGGAAACGATTCGGTTGCCTTTCTCCATGGCGCCGTATCCTTTCTATGTGATTTTCGGAAGAGTTATAGAGGCACCAGGAATCCGCCCATTCCGTAGATAATGGGGATGATCACCTTTTGAGCCCCGCCTGTCACCAGGAGCAGGATGAGGATGATGAAGCCGTAGGTGCTGTGCTTGAGGAAGGCCTGGGCCAGGTGCGGAGGCAGGATTCCGGCCAGGATGTTGCTTCCGTCCAGGGGCGGCACCGGGAGCAGATTGAAGACCCCCAGGCCGATATTGATGAGCACGCCCGCCTGGCACATGTACAGGAGTGGCTCCAGAACGGGGAGCGCAGCAGCTCCGGCTGAGGTGTACAGGAGTACGGAGAGCAGGTGAAAGAGAAGGGCGAAGACGACGGCCAGCACGAAGTTGGTCGCGGGCCCGGCCACGGAAACCAGAATGAGCCCCTGGCGCTGATTGGTGAAGTAGGCCGCATTGATGGGGACCGGTTTGGCCCAGCCGATCTTGATCAGGAACAGGGCGATGGTTCCCACGGGGTCCAGGTGCTTGATGGGGTTCAAGGTGAGCCTGCCGGCGTTCTTGGCCGTGGGGTCCCCCAGGAGGTAGGCGGTATATCCGTGGGCCAGCTCGTGCATGGTGATGGCCGAAAGAACGGGAATTACCAGGATGGCGAACTGCTGGATGAATGAAGCGATGTCTGGCATGGGGACGTTGGCTTTTCTCTCGACTTGCGCCAAGAAGGAGCAAGTGCATCAAAGGATTGTTGGGTGGACCTTCTTATCGGCCCGGCGTCGTTTTCGGAACGATCTTGCTCCGGGGAAGCCTTGTGACGGGACTGGGGAGGGAGTGGTCCCGCGAGGCAGCCCCGGGCCCGCGCCGGGGTGGTGAGGCGTGGATGAACCCGCGGCTAGAGACGGTTGCAGGGGATATTGCCCACCGCCTCCTCCCATGTCTCGTCCATCTCCCTCACGTAGCGCTCCAGATTGTATTCCGCGCCGCAGCACCTGCAGCAAAGCAGCACAGCGCTTCAGGTCCGGAGCAGCTTCAGGGGCGCATTGCACTCGCGGCAGCGAAGATCCGTCTCGTTGTGTTTTTCCGAATAGCGGCCTTGGGTCATGGCGGGCCTTCTACACCATTTGCCAGGCAGGGTCAATCGCAGTCCCCCTGCCCCGGGCCACAGGTGAGACCGCGCAGCCTCCGGGGCACGGACCAGGCCTGCATCAGCCGGGCACAGGCATTGGGTACCAGATGACCCCACAGCCTCTGTCCGAGCATCCTTTCCCGGACGGTGGAGGCGCTGATGCCCTTCGTCTCGGGCGTCCGCTCCCACAGGACCTCGGTCTGCAGGTTCAGGGAACGGAAGGTATCGAGCTTTTTCCGGCCCCAGTCGTCGTAGATGGTCAGGAAAAAACAGGCCCGGAGGGGCACATAGTGCCCGTAGAGGCGGGGCCGGTTCACCGGGAAGGGGACCACGGAGAATGTCTCCTCGGAGAGTCCGGCTTCGGCCAGAACGCGGCGTACAAGGGTGTAGCGCTCGAAGTAGGTCAGCGGATTGGCCCGGGGGTCGGTGCGGACGGGATCCGCGGGGTCCTCCTGGGTCAGGCTGGGATCCGGATTGGTGATCCCGACAACCAGGTGCTCGCAGCGACTCTTGCCCGCCAGGAGATACTCCAGGTGGTCCTTGTGCAGGATCTGGAACCTGCCGTGGATGACGCCCAGACTGTGACGCGCGCTCATGTCAGCCTGAATGGTGTGCGTTTGCCGGGCCAGAAGGGCTGATCCAGCGGGGTGTCCATGACCCCGGTCAGCTTGGCCCGGTCGAGCATATTGAGAACAGTGTACATGAATTCCCGTCCGCGGATCAATCCGAGGCAGCCCATGGCGCAACCCGTTTCCTCGAAGCGGGGGATGCCGTCCCTTCGGGTTCCGTTGCTCAAGAGGGTCAGGGGCACAGGCTCGCCTGAGTGCACCAGGGGACCGCTGCTGGGTGTGGAGTGATCCGAGGTCACGGCGAGCAGGATGTTCTCCTGCAGGATCCTCTCCGGGCCGAAATCCTTCAGGCCCCGGTCCAGGGCCTGGATCACCTCCTTCTTGCGCTGGGGGTCCTTGCCGTGGGCAGCGGTGTCCGGGGCCTTGGTGTGCACGTGAATGAAGTCGTGGTCCGGAAGAAGCCGAAAAGCGGTTTCCATGCGCTCCGCGAGGTCGGCTGCGGGATCGTTTCCGTCCCGCACCCCTACAGCCTTCAGGCCCAAAAATGAGGCCAGGCCCTGATACACCGCCCCGGAAGCCACGCAGGCGCCCTTCAGGCCGAAGCGCTCCGCGAATGGCGCGGGGGTGGTATATGCGCCCGGTCTTTGGGTGATCATGGCGTTGAGCGGGGCAAGCCCCTCTCTGATGCGGCGGGCGTTTACCGGGTGGTCCTTCAGCGCGGCATAAACGCGCACCAGGTAGCGCTTCAGGGCCAGGGCCGTGTTCCGGGCTAGCGGGGCCTCTTCTGCGGAAAGGCCCTCCCAGGGGAGGACCTCCGGGACAAAAACCCCGTCCCGCATGGGATTGCTGTCCATGATGCAGGGGCTCACCTCGCCCCGGAGCAGAAGGATGCCAAAATGGTCCCGGGTGGGATGGAACCAAGCTGCGGTCCCGTTCCCGTCAGATGGCGGGAGGGCACCCAGAAGCTGCTCCAGATCCTGTTCTTGCGGCGCTTCCGGGGCCTCCCGCTCCAGGAAGAGGCAGCCCTGCCTCTCGGAAACCGTGGCCAGATGGGCCAGGATGGCCACGTCACCCGGGCCCGGCTCCAGGCCGTAGCCCAAGGCCTCCAGCAGCCCGCGGCCGGGAAACTCCTCCTGGCTGTATCCGAAGAGGGCGAAGTGGGCCTTTTCGCTGGGGAAGGCCTGTCCCTGGAGCTCGGCATGAAAGAGCCCGTTGGCACCAAGACGGGCGATGCGATCCAGATTGGGGGTACGGGCCGCCTGTAGCGGGGTCTGTCCCCCCAGCTCGGGATGGCTCCTGTCCCCGAGGCCGTCCAGGAGGAGGAGAAGGCACTTATTCGCCATGGTCTTCCATTTACCCGGCTGGAGAGTCTGCCCCGCCCAGGTGGTCCAGCAGGACCTTCCTGCTGCCCCGGGCGGCGCCTAATTCCATGGCCCTGTGGATTTCTGTCCAGGGGAGGACGGTCTCGATCAGGGGCTGTGGATCCACCAGGCCGTATTGCAGATAGTGCAGGGCCAGATCCAGGTCCCCGCAGCGCGAGCCGATGATGCGCTGCTCCTGGACCGCGATCCGGGAAAAGGGGAAGGAGGAGGAACGCTGGGCCGTCGTCTTGAGGACTATCGTCCCCCGGGGCCGGCACATGCATGCCGCCTGCTCGATCCCGGCAGGATTGCCGGTGGCTTCCACCACCAGGTCGTAACCGGTTCCGTCCTCCCCGGCTGTCGGGGCACTGCCCTCCTCCTGTCCGGTCTGCAGGATTCTGCCTCCGGCGCGCTGGAATATTTCCAACTTCTCCCGGTGCCTGCCCATAAGCAGGATATCCGGGTTCATGTGGCGCAGGGCCAGGGCTGTCAGGAGTCCCAGTTTGCCGTCCCCCAGGACCGCGATGCGCATGGCCGCGGTTATGTGGATCTGCTGGGTGATGCGGAGTGCGGCAGCCAGGGGTTCGGCAAAGACAGCCACCCGGTCCGGCATTTCCCCGGGCAGAAGATGCAGGTTGGCCACGGGAGCGGTCAGGTACTCGGCAAAGGCGCCCTGTCTGCCCCGGATCCCGATCACGGACCTGTTGGGGCAGTGGGCCTGTCCCCGGCACAAACACTCGGCACACTCGCCGCAACCGCAGTTGATATCCGCCACCGCCCTTTTGCCCTCCAGATCCTCTCGACCGGGAGCCCGAGCTATGTCCGCGACGAATTCGTGTCCGGGCACTCCGGAAAAGTCCTGATACCCGTGCAGGAGCTCCAGATCCGTGCCGCATATGCCGCTCATCCTGGGGCTAAGCAGGGCTTCCCCTGGAGCGGGTGAGGGAGCAGGCATCCTTTGCCGCTCGATTCGGCCACTCCGGAACAGGACCGCTGTCATTTCCCGCGGTGGAGAGCTTCGTGGTTTGTCTGAGCTGGACATATCCGGCTCCGTCGAAGAGGGTGGCTGAGGGGAAGAGGACATCCTTGCTCACGCATTTTCACAGAAAATCTTGTCTCCTGCAAAATCCTGTCCTAGGATGGAGTGCTGCCTTGTGAGTCATTTGGGGATTGTCCTCATTCCGGAGCTCATGGGGCAGCCGGTCCAGTGTCCGAGCCAGAAACGGAGCGCTCCGGCCTCTTTTTTGGATCAGAAGGAAAGCCCTGGATAATGGCACACTTGTGTAATGCTCGCAAAATGCAAGGAGGCCATGGACAATGAAGACGACCCTGACAGCGATCAAGGCGGACATCGGAAGCGTGGGCGGTCACGTCCGCCCCAGCCAGCGACTCCTGGACAGCGTGAAGGAACATGTCCATCAGCATCACCACGGTCTGCTCATCGACTACCACGTGAGCTATACCGGTGACGACATCGCAGTGCTCACCACGCACAACAGGGGCGAGAGCGACGAAGAGGTGCACCGTCTCGTCTGGGACGCCTTCCAGGCCGGGACCGAGGTGGCCAAGGACCAGGGTCTCTACGGGGCGGGCCAGGATCTTCTCAAGGACTCCTTCTCCGGCAATGTCCGTGGGCTCGGTCCGGCAGTGGCGGAGATGGAGATCGAGGAGCGCCCCAACGAGCCGGCTCTCTTCTTCACCGCGGACAAGACCGATCCCGGGGCGTACAATCTCCCCCTGTACCTGGGCTTCGCCGATCCCATGTACTGCCCCGGCCTCATGCTCTCGCCCAAGATGTCCGGGGGATTCACCTTCCGCATCATGGACGTATCCTATACCGGTGCGGACAAGGTCATCGATCTGAACACCCCGGAGGAGCTCTACGATATCGCAGCCCTGCTCCGCGATCCGGAGCGGTTCGTTGTGGAGAGCATCTATAACCGGTCCTCGGGGAAGCAGGCGGTATCCGTGAGCACCACCAGGCTGCAGAATATCGCGGGACAGTACGTGGGCAAGGACGATCCGGTCATGCTGGCCCGGGTACAGGGCGAGTTCCCCGCCACAGGCGAGGTCCTCTCCCCCTACGAGATTGCGCCCAATGTGGCCGGATTCATGCGGGGCAGCCACTGCGGACCGCTCATGCCGGCCAAGCTCAACAGCAAGGTTTCCTATTTCGACGGCCCGCCCATGGTCTCCTGCGCCGCGTATTGCGTGCACGAAGGCCGTCTGACCGCACCTGTGGACATCTTTGACCACCCCTTCTGGGACGAGGTTCGCAAGCGCGCGGCGGACAAGGCGAGCGACATCAGGCGGCAGGGCTTTTTCGGCAACGCCATGCTGCCCCAGTCCGAGCTGGAATACGGCGGGATCGTGCACAAGCTCGAGGATCTGGAAAGCCGCTTCACCATTCGCAGTCAATAGCCGTGAGCGTCGAGTGGATTATGGGGAAAGCGCCAGCACCCCATTCCTTCCAGAGGTGACTCCCGCGCGCGGCCCGGCGGTTGAAGAGCCCGCTCCGGCCGCGCGGTTTTTTGTCCGGCTGGAAGGGGACAATAACCCTCATGTCCGGGCCGACCCGGGTACAACCAAGCATGAAAATACTGCGAGCCGAACCGGGAGCGCGCTGAGCCTGGGGATTAGGGACAACAATCTCGGGGGGATTATGCAGGAAAAGGATATCATGGCCGAGGCCAGACAGTTCATGGCCAGCCGGGCCATTCTGAGCGCGGCGGAGCTGGATCTTTTTACCAGCCTGGAGGACGGCCCCGCGACAGCGAAAGAGATCAGTCAGGCCAAGGGCCTGGATGAACGGGCGACGGACCGGCTTCTGAACAGTATGGTGGCCCTCGGGTATCTGGACAAGACCAGGGGACGCTACAGGCTTAATGAGACGGGAGCCCATCTCTCAGCGAAGCATCCCCGATCCGTGCTCCCCATGATCCGCCATATGATCCATGTTTGGGATAACTGGAGCCGTTTGACCGACACCGTCATCCAAGGGATGAATTCCGAGCGCGAAAGTGTCACCGAGATGGAGGGACAAAAGCAGCGGGACTTCATCGAGGCCATGGACACCGTGGGACGGGATCTGGCCGATGAAATCGCCGCATTCTACGGTGAGACCTCCTGTCGTCGCCTGCTCGATATCGGCGGGGGGTCAGGTGTGTACACCCTGGCCTTTCTCAGACACAATCCCGCCATGGAAGGAATCATCTTCGATCTTCCCCGAGTTGTCCCCATAACGGAGGAGCGCGTGAGGCAGGAGAAGGAGGGGGAGCGCATCACCCTGTTCCCGGGAGACTTCTACAAGGATGAGCTTCCCACGGGCTGCGACATGGCCCTTCTCTCCGCCATCATTCACCAGAACGGGCCGCAGCAGAATCTGGAGCTCTACAGCAAGATCCATCGCGCCCTGGAGCCGGGAGGAGTCCTGCTCATCCGGGACCATATCATGGACGAGACCAGGACCCGGCCCAAGGCGGGAGTGATCTTCGCCCTGAACATGCTGGTCAATACGGAAAGCGGTGATACCTACACCTTCGAGGAGGTCCGCAACAGCCTGGAGCAGGCGGGATTCGAGCAGGTGAGAGACCTTCGCACCGGCGGGGATTCCTTCGAGCGGATGGACTGCCTGGTCGAGGCTAGAAAACCCGCCTGAGCCGAGAGGGGGAAAAGTCTTACATCAGGTCCTGCAGGAGCTCGCGCAAGCCCATCTGCTTGACCTGCTGATTGGTGAACTCGGAAATGGTGGGTTGCACCGGTTTTTTGCGCAGGGTCATTCCGCATTCAGTCGGGGTCTTGTCCCCTTTCTTCTGGTTGCACTTTTTGCAGGAGGCGACGGTGTTCTGCCAGGAGAAGCTTCCTCCCCGGGATTTGGGGAGAATATGGTCCAGTGTGGGGTTGTGGCGGCACCCGGCGCCGCAGTATTGGCAGGTGTACTCGTCGCGTGCGAGGATATTCCGTTTGTTCAGCGGGACCTTGTTCTTGTACACGCGCCGCACGAATTTGATCAACCGGACCACGAGAGGGATGCGGTGCAGGTTCTGGAAACTGTTGGCCACGGACCTGCCGTATTTGAGCACTTCCACCTTGCCCTTCAACACCAGGCGTATACCCCGTTTCCAGCTCACGGTGTGCAGATAGGTGAAATCTGCATTCAGCACAATGACACTGTTCATGGGAGCCTC
>JAIPDU010000001.1 GCA_021737525.1 Desulfohalobiaceae bacterium
AGGATGACACTCACCTTGGCCAGTTCCGTGGGTTGAAAGCTGATCGGGCCCAGGTCGATCCAGCGTTTGGCTCCGGAAATGGAGCTGCCGAAAAAAAGGACATAGGCCAGAAGGGCCAGGGTTGCGCCGTACAGGGGCCAGACCAGGCCCTTGAGATGCCGGTAGTCGAAAAAGATGATCACCGGGATCGTGGCCAAGCCCAGGGCGAGCCAAAACATCTGCTTCCGATAGAAATGGGTTGTGGCCATGCCCTGGTCCAGACGCAGCGAGCCAGCGGAGTAGAGATTGAGGATGCCCACGCCGGCCAAAAGCATGAGGAGCAGGAAAAGGGTCCAGTTGAAATGGGTCAGGGCCTTGCGGTCCAAAAGGGGCATGGGGAATTGCCTCAGGGAAAGAGGTGATCGTAGACCGATTTGACCACCGGACCGGCAGCTGAGCTGCCGTGTCCGCCATGTTCGATCAGGGCCACGACAATGTATTTCTCCTTATCCCGGATCCCGTAGCTCGCCATCCAGGCATGGTCCCGGAATTTGTAGGGAATGGCCGAGGTTTCCTCTTTCCGGTATTCGTCCTTGAGCTTTATGACCTGCGCCGTTCCCGTTTTGCCGCCGATCAGGGCGTCCTTTCTGCGCAGACGCCAGGCGGTCCCGTGCGGTTCCTCAACCGTGGCCCGCATGCTTTTCAGCAGGAAGTTCAGGTCATCTCCGGAGAGGGGGAGCCTTTCCTGTTGGGCCGGCTTGTTCCGGACCAGGAGCTTGGGTTTCAGAAGGTGGCCTCCATTGACCAGGGCCGCCACGTAGCGTGCGATCTGAAGCGGCGTGGTCAGGGTGTAGCCCTGGCCGATGGCGGTGTTCAGCGTTTCTCCCTTCTGCCAGGTACGGCCGATATGCCGCTTTTTCCACTCCCTGCTCGGGATAAGGCCCTTGTGCTCCTCCGGCAGCGGGATGCCCGTCTCCTGCTGGAATCCGTATCTCCTGGCGTATTCGGATATGGCATCGATACCGAGCTTTTCGCCCAGCTTGTAGAAATAGACGTCACAGGACTGCTTGATGGCCTCCCGGAGAGCGACGTCGCCGTGACCGCCGTTCTTCCAACAGCGAAAGACGCGGTTGCCCAGGCGATAGTATCCGGGGCAGTGGAGCTCCTCGTCCAGGGTTACGGTTTCACGCTGCAAAGCCGCGGAGGCGATCACGAGCTTGAAAACGGACCCCGGCGGATAGGCGCTTTGCACCGCCCGGTTGCGCAAGGGATCCCGGGGATTGCTCAGCAGCTTTTGCCACTTCTTTTGGGAAATGCCTTCCACAAAGGCATTGCCGTTGAATCCGGGCTTGCTCACCAGGGCCAGCACATCGCCGCTGTTGGGGCGCATGACCACCACGGCTCCGGAGTGCTCGCCCATCTCGCGCCATACATGGCGCTGTAGATCCGCATCAATGGTCAGCCGAATCGTTTCGCCGGGCTCGGGCTTGGTGACAATACGTTCCTTGAGCACTCTGCCCTGGGCATCCACCTCCAGGAATTTACCCCCCTTTTGTCCTTGGAGGATGCTGTCCAGAAACATTTCCAGGCCCTGCTTGCCCACGGTATCCCCGAGCTGTAGCTCGGGGTTCTCCCGCAGCTCTTGCTTATTGGCCTGCGCCACATAACCCAGGACGTGGGAAAAGACCGGTGCCTCGGGGTAATGGCGCTGCGGTCTAGTGATGATTTGCAGCCCGGGCCAATTCATTAGGTGCGATTCGATCTTGGCCAGTTGCGCGAAGGAGAGACTGGGGACCAGGATGAGCGGCTTGAAGGACTTGACCTGATTTTTCCCGTTATTATAGCGCCTTTCAAGCTCCTGTAAAGAGAGGCCGGTCCAATCGCTGATCCGGGACAGAGCGGCCTGGACATCACTACAGTCTTCCCGGACCAATCCCAGGGCGTAGGCGGGCTGATTCCCGGCCAGGATCTCTCCGTCCCTGTCCAGGAGGATTCCCCTCAGGGCATAAATGGAGCGTTCGCGCAACAGGTTCTGCTGGGCCTTGTCCGCGTATTCCCGTCCTTCCAGGATCTGGAGGTGCCACAGGCGGAGTAGGATGAGACAGAAAAGACCGAGCACAAGGACCTGGAGCAACAAATAGCCTCTACTGCTCGGCTCGCGGGGATCAGGATCGTGCATGGCTTGGGGCTATCCGGAAATAATAGATTAAGCTGGCCAGGGCCCATATCACTGGGAATACGGCGGTTATCCGAACGCTTTGCAACAGGATTTGTTGCGAGAGGATATGGATGCCTTGCAGCGAACTAAGGAGGTGAACCACGCCGAAATGCCACAGCCCGGCGAAGAGAGAGATGGAAAGGATGTACATGGGGCTGGTGATGTTGATGTAGGGCCGGATCAGGAGAAAAAAGTAGACCAGTCCCGCGTAGTAGAGCAGGGCGCTACCGAAGGGGAGGGATCCGGCCCCCTCCTGGAGCAGGACCCATATCGGCGCCAGCCAGAACAAGCTCTTGAAGCGCTCGGTCTGAAGGCATAGGAGCAGTCCTGGTCCAAAGCAGTCCACTCCGGGGATGGCGCCTTGTATCCAGATCCCGCAGAGGGTATATAGGGTCCACCAGAGGATTTCGCTCATGCCGAGGCCTCGTGCGGGGCCGTGCGGAGGGTTTTGTTCCGGGCCCCGGCTTGTCCTTCCCGTCAATCGCGGCGTAGAAGCGCAGCGGGATCGATGACGGAATCCATAGGCCTGTACCCGGTCGACCGATGGAGGAGAAGCACCTCCTCCAGGCCGCTGGGATCGGTCAGGAGCTCGGCCTCTACCTCCTGAAACAGGGAGTGACTGGGCTGTTCAATGTTTCGGATGCGGCCCACGGGAATCCCTTTGGGGAAGACCATGCCAAGCCCCGAGGTCACCACGATCTCCCCCTCGGAAAGGGGCATGTTCCGTGCCACGTAATCCAACTGCGGCGCGTTGCCGGTTCCCCTTCCTTTGAGAATGGCCTTGGTCCGGCTCTGCCTGCCGATGACCGGGACCTTGCTGTTGGGGTCCGTTATGAGCAGGAGTTTGGAGAAATGGGAACTTGTTTTCAGGACTTGTCCCACCAAGCCGGTGGGTGTCAGTGCTGGCATTCCGGGGTGTACGGCATCCGCGTAGCCCTTGTTCAGGAGCACGGTCTGCAGGGCGTCCGGAGTGCTCATTCTTTGACCCACGATACGGGCGCCTGTACAGTCCCAGTCCGGAGGTGGGGAGAATCCGAGGAATTCGCTGAGCCTTTCCGCTTCCGCAGCCCGGCTTCGTAGACGCATCTGCCGAATTTCGAGCTCTTGTACGCGTTGTCTGAGCCGCTCGTTCTCCCGGCGAACGTGGAGGAGTGCGATGTAGTCCTGCCACAGGTCCCGGCTCGTGTGCTGGATCCAATCCACTGGGGCAACAATCCAGCCCACGGCCTCGAGTCCCGTCCTGTTGGCCAGGCTATCCAAAAAGCCCGTTCTACGGTTGATCGTATAAAGGCACAGATAGAGCGCGAGGGGAAGCAGGAGCAGGGCTATGAGCTTGGATTTTGTACCGGACAAGCTAATCGATAGTGACCTCTTTGAGGATGTTGAGCTGGTCCAGAACCCTTCCTGAGCCGGTCACGACAGTGGTTAAGGGGTCGTCGACCAGGGTTATGGGCAGAGAGGTCTCTTCGCGCATGAGCTGATCCAGTCCCCTGAGGTTGGCCCCTCCGCCGGTGAGGACGATTCCCTTGTCCACGATGTCCGCGGCCAGCTCGGGTGGAGTTTGTTCCAGGGCCATGCGCACGGTTTGGACAATGGTGTCCACTTCTTCGGATATGGCTTCCCAAATTTCATCCGTTCGCACGGTCAGATGCTGGGGGATGCCTTTGACCAGGTCCCGTCCCTTGACCACGAGCTCGGTCTGCTCGCCCGTCCCGGGATAGGCGGACCCGATCTTGTGCTTGATGATTTCCGCGTTGCCCTGGCCCAGCAGCAGGTTGTACTTACGCTTGATGTAGTGCAGGATGGATTCGTCCATCTTGTCTCCCCCGACCCGGACCGATCTGCTGTAGACGATGCCGGAGAGGGAGATGACAGCCACTTCCGTGGTCCCACCGCCGATGTCCACAACCATGTTGGAGGTGGGCTCGGTGATGGGCAGATTGGCTCCGATGGCGGCGGCCATGGGCTCCTCGATGAGATAAACCTCGCGTGCCCCGGCGCTCTGGGCCGATTCCTTCACCGCGCGTTTCTCCACCTGGGTTATGCCCGTGGGGACGCAGACAATGATGCGCGGGCGGACGAGCCTTCGGCTGTTGTGGACTTGGGCGATGAAGTAGCGGAGCATGGATTCGGTGATCTCAAAGTCAGCTATCACCCCGTCCTTCATGGGGCGGATTGCGAAGATGTTGCCGGGGGTTCGGCCGAGCATCTTCTTGGCTTCGTTTCCCACGGCAAGAACCCTGTTCTGGCCCTTGTTGTCCCTTTTGACCGCTACCACGGAGGGTTCGTTGAGGACGACACCCTTTCCCTTGACATAGACCAGGGTGTTGGCCGTACCGAGATCGATAGCCAGGTCGTTGGAAAAGTATCCCAAAAATTTGTCCAGTATGTTCGCCATGTCGTCTCTCGCGCTGATTGCCTTGCTGGATATTCACTAGAGTTGTATTTTCCCTCATGGGAAAGGCTTGTCCTCAAGGGACAGTCCCTGTGTTTGCTTCCCTTCCCTGTATCCGGGGACGCCAGCAGGACCGTGGCCCTGAATGTGGGGAGATGAAGGGCGTTGTTCGCGGGTGTCCGCAGCCCCCATCGCGGAAGGTCAATACATTCATGTTTTACAAGCAAGCGGTAAAAATGACAACCCTTAATTTGTGCGCTACAGCTTTTTTCCGGGGACTCACCAAGGCCAGTCAGGGAAAAGGGGAACCGAATGCGCGATGTCTTGATCCAGCCTCCGCTACGCCTCGAGCTGGACTGGTGCGGAAGCCGGGTCCGGCACATTGATTTGGGCTGGGCCGGTGCTTGCAAGGAGGAGGACTCCATCCGGGAAAGCCGGTTTGCCGGAGAGACAGCCCGTTTTTTGGGGGCCTATGTGCGCGGCGAACCCTGCATTGTGCCGGGGATTCCCCTAGCTTGGCACAGGGTGCGGGGCTTTGCCGGAGATGTGCTCTCCACGCTGTACCATTGTGTTGCGCGCGGGGAATGGATCAGTTATTCCGGTTTGGCCGGCTTGTGCGGCGTGCCCGGAGGTGCCAGGGCCGTGGGCGGGGTAATGAGCCGCAATCCCTGGCCCCTGCTGGTTCCCTGCCACAGGGTGCTTCGCAGCAACGGGCAAATAGGGGGGTTCTCTTCCGGGGTCGGGCTGAAGCGGTTCCTCCTGAGCCTCGAGGGTGTCGACCCGGACAAGCCCTGAAGCGGTCCGCGGGTAATTGCCACAAGGAGCTCAGCGGGCTTCTTTTCGCGTTGGCATTCACGGGGTCCCTTATCGCGAGGAGGCGCCGGTTCCGGATTTTCCACGGCTCATCCGCCGGCTCAATCATCCGGGGAACAGTAGCCCACAACGGAAATGTCCTGTGCGTCAGCGAGCTCAATTGCGTCCTGGCGATCGAAGAACAGACACTCTTCGGCCTCCAAAGCCAGACAGGAGGCTCCGGCCTGGACCATGCTGCGGATGGTTTGAAGGCCCACCGCGGGCTGGTCTATGGTCTCCGTTTGACCAGGCTTGAACACCTTGATCACCACGCATCCGGGTCCCGCCAGCTCCCCGGCCCGGAGAATGGTCGCGTCGCTGCCCTCCACGGCCTCAACCGCGATCACGATGTTGTCCTTGACCACCAGGCACTGTCCGATATCCAGGGATCCTATCTCCTTGGCCAGGGGCCAGCCGAAGCTGATATCAGCCTCTTCCTTTTTGCTCGGCTTCCTTTTGCCCAGGATCCCTTCGGGGGTTTTGAGGGCGGGAACAAAGGAAAGGGGTGAGAGGACCTCGATTCCTTCGTTGCGGAGCGTGTGGATCAGGGCCTGAAAAATCTCCCCGTCGTGTTTGCTCCTGGTCCGGAACAGGAGCCTGGCCGCCCGGAAGTCCGGAATCATGCCCAGGGCCTTGGGCTTGTTGATGGGGCCGGCGAAAACGACCCGGTCCACGTCGTTGTCCTTGAAGTAGGTCAGGAGCTTGCCCAGTTGTCCCAGTCTGAGCCAGACCATACTGTCCGCGACGGCATACAGCTCCTCGCTGGTATGTTCCCGGAAGCCGGCCGCAACGATCCGGTACCCCTGTTGGCGGATGCCCTGGGAAACGAGAAAGGGGAATCGCCCTTCTCCGGCAATCAATCCGATGGCCCTGCGACTGGTCCCGTTCATTTGGATCGAATGATCCCCCGTTCGCTGTTTTGAACGAAGGCGAGCAATTGCTCGATCTCCGGGCTGCTGCCTATCTCGGAATGGATGCGGCGAATGGCCTCCTCCTTGTTCAAGCCGGACCGCCAGAGGAGCTTGTGCGCCTTTTTCAGATTGGTCAGCTGTTCCCGGCTATATCCCAGGCGTTTCAGCCCGACCAGATTCACCCCCTGCACCCATCCGCGTTCTCCGGCAACGAGCATAAAAGGCGGGACGTCCTGAGCCACGCCGGTCATACCGCCGATGTAGGCGTGTCTGCCGATGTGGACAAACTGGTGCACGGCACACAGTCCGCCAAGGGCCGCTCCGTCGTCGATGCTCACGTGTCCGGCCAGATTGACTGCGTTGGCCAGGATGACTCCGTTGCCGAGAAGACAGTCGTGGGCCAGATGGGCATAGGCCATGATCAGACAGCCCGAGCCGATACGCGTGATGGATCCCCCCTCCAGGGATCCACGATTCAGGCTGGCATATTCCCGAATACGATTATCGTCGCCGATTTCCAGGGAGCTCGTTTCGCCCTTGTATTTAAGATCCTGGGGAATCCCTCCCAAACAGGCATAGGAGTGGATGGCATTCCGGCGCCCGATGCTGGTGTGGTCCTTGATTTGGACAAAGGAGTCTATCCAGGTTTCATCCGCTATACGGACCTTGTTCTCGATAACGCTGAACGGCCCGACTGTTACCTTCTCTCCAAGCTCCGCCTGCGAGCTCACCACGGCGGTGGGATGGATCTCGGTCCCCATTTAGGCTTCCTCCCTTGCGACAACGGATGCGGTCAACTTGGCCTGAGCGGCGGTTTCCCCCCGGACCACGGCTTCGGTCTCCATCTTCCAGAGGTTGATCTTGTGCCGCACCTGGCGGACTTGGAGGATCATCTGATCTCCGGGATAGACAGGCTTGCGGAATCTGGCCTTTTCGATTCCGCTGAAGAGGAAGATGGCGTTCTGAGGCACTTCCTCGACACTCTTGAGGATAAGCAACCCTCCGGCCTGGGCCAGGGCCTCGATGATCAAAACGCCAGGCATAACCGGATATTCCGGAAAGTGTCCCTGAAAGAAGGGTTCGTTGAGGCTGACGTTCTTCACGGCCGTGAGCCGGGTTGCCGGCTCGAACTCCTCGATGCGGTCCACCAGCAGGAAGGGATAGCGATGAGGGAGGAGCCTCATAATCTCGTGAGGGGAAAAGTCATCTTTCATGGGACTCATTTGCTTGTCTCCTTCCTCTCCAGTTCCGCCCTGAGCTTGTCGCATTCCGCTTCCAGTCTTTTGAGGCGGTGGTACATTTCCGGGAGCTTGGGTTGAATGCTGGCAAAACGCAGGAAATCCCTGTGTTCCATGGCAGGGTATCCGGACAGCTCGGAACCAGGCTTCACGTTGCGGTGGATGCCGGTTTTGGCCCCCACCCGGCTCCCGGAGCCGATGGTAAGATGACCACTGACCCCGACCTGGCCGGCCAAGACAACGTTGTCCTCGACAGTGGTGCTCCCGGCAATGCCCACTTGAGCCACCACGATCACATTGCGGCCAAGGGTAACGTTGTGCCCGAGCTGGACCTGATTGTCGATCTTGCTTCCCTGTCCGACACGCGTCTCTCCCAGGGTTCCCCGATCCACGGTGCTGTTGGCGCCGATCTCCACGTCGGACTCCACTACGACCCGGCCCATCTGGGGAACCTTTTCCGGGCCGGTTTCGCTCTGGGCAAAGCCGAACCCGTCGCTGCCGAGCACGACTCCTGAATGGAGCGTGACTCTGTCCCCGAGCTGTGTTCCGTGCATGAGCGTTACATTGGCATAAAGACGGCAATCTCGCCCAACATGGCACTCCTGCTCCAGGGTGGTTCCGGAGTGGATGACGCTTCCGGAGCGGACAACCGCGCGGGGACCAATGGATACAAAGGGGTGGATGGTGCTGTTTTCCTCGATGTGCGCCTCGGGATGGACAAAGGCGAATTCGCTGATACCCGGGGCTTCCTTTTCCTTTGCGGAAAAAAGGCGCATGATCTTGGCGAAATCTAGGTATGGATTGGAGGTTATGAGGCACACGGAATGCATGTCCCTGTACTCTGGAGCAAGGACAACGGCTCCGGCACGAGTGGAATTCAACCGGGCGGCGTATTTGGGATTGGCCAGGAAACTGATTTCATCAGCTCCGGCGAGCTCCAGGGTGTTGCATCCGTTGATGCGGATGTCATCTCCCTGGAGCTCGCATCCCAGATGCTCCGCGAGTTCGCTTAGCAGGAAGGTCATTCTTTTGAGCTCTCTATCTCTTTATCCCGTTTTTTCCAAGCCTTGTTCAACTTTTGAATTATGGTTTCCGTGATTTCCATATTTTCTTTATTGTACATAATGCCACTGTTCTTCTTGTCCATGATGAGATCATAACCTTTTTTCTTTCCGTACTTCTGTATAACATCAAGTAGTACATCGATAATAGGTTCTCGAACTTCTTTCTCTTTTTGTTTCATCTTTTGTTGGTATTGTTGATAGGATGACCTGAACTCTTGCGCTTGCCGTTGGAACTTTGTTCTTTTATTTTGCTTTGCTTCTTCACTAAGCATCATGCTTTGTTCTTGAATTTCCTGTTTGAGTTTGTCCAGAGATTGTTTCTTCTTTTTAAGCTCAGAGCCTATCTCTTTTTGATAGTCTTGTATCATCTGCATTGCCTTTTTTCCTGGCTCCGACTTCTGAAGGACGGCTTGCAGATCAATAACAGCGATTTGAGCCGCCCAGACTTGAACAGGAAAAGCGACCATAAAACAAAGAACACATGTTGCCGAAATTATTCTTTTCATACCTTTCTCCTTTTTCCAGAAAATGAATTCAGGTTGTCAATGGGCTCGTTTCCGTGGTCGAAACAAGGAATGTATTTTCCATGTGATTAGGCAGGTCCTAAAATGCCTGTCCCACGGAAAACTCGAACTGTCCTCCTGGTCTCTCGCCGTTCACGGTATCCAGGGGATAGCCGTATTCCAGGCGCAGGGGACCCATGGGTGAGTTCCAGCGTATTCCCCCGCCCACGCTTTTGTAAAGGCTGCCGTCGATCGCCTCGCCCTTGTTCCAGACATTGCCAGCGTCAAAAAAGCCGAGGATATACATTCCCATGTCCTTGAACAAGGGGTAGGAGATTTCGGTGTTGGTGTAGAACTGCTTGTACCCGCCGATCTCGTCCCCGTTTTCATCCGTGCTGTGGATGTCCTGGTAGTCGTAGCCGCGCACGGTGTTGATCCCGCCCAGGTAAAAGCGCTCGAAATCCGGTGCTTCCTTCGAGGTGTTCTCGAAGAGCTGGGCGTATTTTCCGTGCCACCCAAACACAAGGTCCCCCAGGAGGGGGTGATACATGCTCAGCTCGTACCCGGGCTTGATGTAGTTGTCGTTGCCTCCCAGCACCCCGCCGGAGTACTCCAGGCTCAGGGTGTTCTTGCTGCCTCGCGTGGGGAAGAGCCGCCTGTTGGTCGTATCCCGGACCGCGGAAACACTGACTGCACTGGCCCAGTGGACCCCTCCCAGGTCCTTGATGTCCTCGCTGGCAGAGTCGTCGATGCTATCCACTTCGTACTGCTCCAGCTTGTAGTTCCAGTAGAGCCGGGAGTAGTCCCCGATGGAATAGGCGAACTTGGCCTTGCCCCCGGTCCTTTTCAGGTCGTAGTCGTCGTATTCCCTCTCGGAATTGTACGCGTCGAATCCGAGCCCCAGGGAGGTGTCATAGACGCGGGGATTCCAGAATCCAAGTTGGTATTGGGTATGGGTGCTGCTGAAGCTCCCCTTGAAGCTCAGGGTGTATCCTCGTCCCAAGAGGTTGCGTTCCTGGACTTGGCCGGTGAAAAAGAGCTTGTTCACCGAGGAATACCCCGCTCCGACGCTGAAGGATCCGGTTGACTTGTCCTGGACCTGGACCTGAAGGTCCATGAGGTCTTTCTCCTCTGCGGGGATGGTGTCGATCTCCACGGACTTGAAGTAGTCCAGCCTTTCCAATCTCTCCTTGGAGCGGGAGATTTTCTCGCTGTCGAACAAGTCCCCGCCGGAGATGGCCAGGTTCCTGCGGATGACGTTGTCCCGGGTCTTGGTGTTGCCGGTGATTTTCACCCGGTTGATGTAGACCCTGCGCTTTTTGTTCAGGACATAGGTCACGTCAATGACCTGCTCCTGGCTGTCCTTGTCCAGTTGCGGCTTGGCCTCGGCGAAGGCGTAGCCGTGCTTTTGGTAGACATCCTCCAGTTTCTTGAGGTCATCGCGCAGGACCGAGCGATCGAAATAGGCCTCCTGTTGGGCCATTTCGTCAATAGTCACCTTTTGCAGGAGCTCTTCCTGGGAGACGATGAGATCTCCCTGGAAAGAGATTTTTCCCACACGATAGCGGGGCCCCTCCCGGACAAGAAAGGTGATCCGCAGCCCGTTCTCCACGGGGTCTACTTCGGGCTGGCCCACTTTGACATCCATGAATCCCCGGTTGGCGTAGTAGGCCTCCAGAGCCGCAGCGTCCCTGTTGAGCATCCTTTCCTTGAGCACACCGCCACCGGTGAACCAGGAGAAAAAGCCCCTCTCGGACAGGGCCAATTGATCCTTGAGATCATCGGGATCGAGCTTTTCGGCGCCCTGGATCCTGATGCTCTGGATATAGCGCTTTTCCCCCTCATTGATTTGGATGATCAGCTTCACCCGCCCGGTCTCCACCTGTTGCCTGGAATAGTCCACAGTTACGTTGTAGTACCCGTCCTTGCGGTAGAGCTCACGCACCGTTTCCAGATCCTTGGCGATGGTTTCGGGGTTGATGATTTGACCGCTCTTGCTGGACATGGCTTCCAGGATGTCCCCTTTATCCAGGGATTTTGCCCCCTTGATGACAATGTCCCTGATTATGGGCCGCTCCTGGACATCATAGACGATCTTTTTGCCGCTCACGGTGTCCCGCACCCTCACGCTGATATTCCGGAAGAACCCGCTCTCATAGAGCTTTTGGATATCCCGGTCGATCTGTTCCGGGTCGTAGGTATCGCCTTCATTGGTCCCTATGCGCTGCAGCACGGCCTCCGCATCCACCCTTTCGTTTCCGGCCACTTCCACGGAGGCAATCCGCTGCTCGGGAGATACGGCGCTGGAGATCCTGCGGGCCAGGTCCCTGGTTGCGGATCTGACACGCAGCAAGCCCTGACATGATTCGGAAAGGGTTTGCTCTATGTCGGGATGTCTGGCGCTGACCAGCCTGGCGTCCAGGCTGATCCATCTTCCGGCCTTGGTGAGGCTACCGTGGACCGCGTGGGTGGCTTCAGTCTTTCGGATGAGCTCTTGCACCTGCTCCCGCTTCAAAGTGCCCCCGCTTGCCTGGGGCATAAGCTTGCGCGTCCGGTTGAGGGAGACCACTTCGTGGCCCTCCTCCCGAAGTGTCGCGCGAATGATCGCTGTGACATCCTGTTGCAGCCCGGGGAGCGCTTCCGCGGCCTGCACCCGGAATGGCAGGACCAGGACGCTCGTTTGATCCTCGTCCGCTGCAAAGGCAGGGCCCGCGGAAAAAAACAAAAGCAGCACCAAGAACAAGGCACATTGGCGCATTTTAGACGTGGGTCTCTTCATGAATAGCTCCGGATCTGATGGTGAGAATTCGGTCCATCTTTTGGGCCAGGTGGTGATTGTGGGTGACCACGAGAAGCGTGCACTGGAGATTGCGGCTCTGGTGGATCAAGAGATCCGCCACTCTTTCCCCGTTTTCGGGGTCCAAATCGCCGGTGGGTTCATCCGCCAAAATAACCTCCGGCTCCAGGGAAATGGCCCGGGCTATGGAGGTGAGCTGCCTTTCCCCGCCGGACAGGGTGCTCACGGGTTGATGGGCCTGTCTGTTGATACCGGTTCGTTCCAGGGCTCGCAGGGCCCTGTCCAAAGCGCTGCTTTTCCTCTCGCCCCGGATCATGGCCGGCAGTGCCACGTTTTCCACTGTGGTGAACTCGGGCAGGAGATGGTGGAACTGGAAGACGAACCCGATCCCTTCGTTGCGGAGCTTGGATTTGGCGTCCCAGTCCAGGTGTTGCAGATTGCTGCCCCGGAAAAAGATCTCCCCGCCGCTGGGAGTGTCCAATCCGGCCATCATCTGCAGCAGGGTGGTCTTGCCGCATCCCGAGGCCCCCACGATGGCCACCGATTCCCCGGCCCGGACCGTGAAGCTGATATCCTCCAGGATACGCACCGGTCCCTTGTTTTCGGGAAAGACCTTGTGTACGCCGGTTAGCCGGTAGACAGGGGCGAGCTCTTCATTCATAGCGCAATACACTGGCTGGTTCGAGTTTCGCCGCCCTGGAGGCTGGGTACAGGGTGGCCAGGAAACAGAGCCCGAGGGCCGCGATCCCGATCCAGGTCAGATCCGTCGCCGCGAGTTGGATGGGCAGATGGTCCAGATAGTAGATATCCTGGGGTAGCTGGATGAACTGGTAGGTTTGCAGGCAATAGCTGATTCCCAGCCCCAGGGCGTATCCCGCAGCCGTGCCGATGGCACCGATCAGGGTCCCCTGGTAGATGAACACCCGCTTGATGTTTCCGGGTTTGGCGCCCATGGACATGAGGACGGCGATGTCCTGCTTCTTTTCCATGACCAGCATGATCAGGGTAGTCACAATGCTGAAGGAGCCCACCATGATCATGATGAGCAGGATGACCCCCATGGCTGTTTTCTCCAGCTTCAGGGCGGAGAAGAGCTCCTGGTTCATCTCCATCCAGGTCCTGGCGGACAGGGGCTCGCCGGAAGCGGTCTCCTCGATGGCCCGGGCCGTCTCCCGCGCGGCGTAGATATCGGTGAGGCGCACCTCCAGGCCGGTGACCAGGTCCCTCTCGAAGCCCAGGATGTTTTGCGCCGCGGCAATGGAGACATAGGCCAGGGAGGAGTCGTATTCGTACATCCCCGTGTCGAAGGTCCCGCCCAGTTGGAAGCTCATGATCTTGGGGCTGAAGCCGGCCGCGCTCTTCTTTCCGCTCGGGCTCATCATGTGCAGGGTGTCCCCGAGGGAGAGGCCCAGGCGTCCGGCAAGATCGTCTCCCAGGAGGATGGCTGGCGGATCCTTGTCCGTCTCAAGCCGCTGCACGCTTCCGCGGACCATGTCCTGATCCAGGCTGAGGGCCCGGGAAGCCGCCTCGGGGTCGATCCCGCGCAGAATGGCCCCTTTGGCCTGACTGGTGGAGCTGAGCATGACCTCGGCGTAGACAAAGGGCATTACGGCTCGCACCTTGGGGATTTCCTCAATCCGTTTCCGGTGCTCCTCGTATTCCGCGAAGGGCCCCTTGAGGCTGGAAACGAGGACATGGGCGTTGACCCCGAGGATCTTGTCCCTGAGGTTCTGGCTGAACCCGTTCATCACTCCGAGCACAATGATCAGGGCGGCCACGCCCAGGGCAACCCCGAGCATGGAGATCAGGGAGATAGCCGAGATAAAGCCGTGCTTGCGCCGGGAGAAGAGGTAGCGCAAGGCGATGAAGAGCTCGAAGCGCATCAGTCAGTCTTCGTCTCGAGTTTTGAGTAGGGGGAAGAGAATCACTTCCCGGATCGAGGCGGAATCGGTGAAGAGCATGACCAATCTGTCGATGCCGATGCCTTCGCCGGCAGCCGCGGGCATGCCGTGCTCCAGGGCCACGAGGTAGTCCTCGTCCAGGAAATGGGCCTCGTCGTCCCCCCGGGCCTTGGCCCTGGCCTGTTCCTCGAAGCGCTGGCGCTGGTCCCTGGGGTCGTTGAGCTCGGTGAAGGCGTTGGCCATTTCCCGACCGGCCAGGAAAAGCTCAAAGCGATCGGTGAGGGAGGGGTCGGCCTCGTTCCTGCGGGACAAGGGGGAGATGTCAGTGGGGTACTTGGTGATGAAGTGGGGCTGGATCAGCTGGGGCTCCACGAGCAGATCGAAGAGCTTGGCCTGCAGCTTGCCCAGTTTCTCCTTTTCCTGGACGTTCTCCCCGTGCTTTCGCACCAGCTCTCTGGCTCGGTCCCAATCCTGGTAATCCCCCGGGCTCAGTCCCCCCAGCTCCTCCAGGGCCTGGTGGAAGGTGAGCTTGGGCCAGGGCGGAGTGAGGTCCACCTCATGGCCCTGGTAGGACAGGATGTGTCCGCCCAGGATGGACAGGGCCAGCTCGGAGAAGAGCTCTTCAGTGAGCTGCATGAGCTGGGAGTAGTCCACATGGGCCCAGTAGAATTCCAGCATGGTGAATTCGGGGTTGTGCTGGGTGGATATCCCTTCGTTCCGGAAGTTGCGGTTGATTTCGTAGACCTTTTCCAGGCCGCCCACCAGAAGCCTCTTGAGGTAGAGCTCCGGGGCGATCCGGAGATAAAGCTGGGTATCCAGGGCGTTGTGGTAGGTGAAAAAGGGCTTGGCCTCCGCGCCACCGGGTACGTGCTGCATCATGGGGGTTTCCACTTCCAGGAAGCCCCGCCTGTCCAGGAAGTCGCGGATTCCCTTGATGATTCTGGTGCGGGTTCGAAAGATCTCCCTGGTCTGCGGATTGACCGCCAAGTCGAGATAGCGTTGCCTGTAGCGCGCCTCAACGTCCTTGAGGCCGTGGTACTTCTCCGGAAGAGGACGCAGGGACTTGCTCACCAGCCTGACGGCTTCCGCATCCAGGGTGAGCTCTCCCTTGCGGGTGCGGAACAGGGCGCCCCGCACTCCGACAATGTCGCCGATGTCCAATTTCCGGAACAGGGCGTACTCTTCCTGGCCCAGATTCTTCTTTTGGACAAAGATCTGGATCTGGCCGGACTGGTCCTGAAGATGGAAGAAAGTGGCCTTGCCGAAGGAACGCAGGGTCATGATCCGCCCGGCGAGGGCAAAGCGCGTGCCGAGCCCTTCCAGGTCCTCGGCGCTCCAGGATTCGTAGCGGCTCAGGATATCTTCCACAGCGGTGTCCTTGCGGAACTCGTTGGGGAAGAGATCGACTCCGGATGATTCCAGGTCGCGGGCCTTGTCAAAGCGTTGCCTCAGGACCTGGCTGCCGTGCTGTGTATCCGGCTTCTGATCGCTCAAGGGATCTCCTCCGGGCAGGGGTTTGTCGTAGGGGCGAATGGGCCGCAGATGCGGGCCGAACAAAGCGACTAAACGACCATTTTTAGGTCAATTCGGATGGAGCGTCAAGTTGAGGCGCGAGCAAGCTTGTTTCGAGACGGAATACGGATTGCCTTCCTTGCCCCAATAGGATAAAATATTTGGTTGCAGTTGAAGCACCATGTATCCCGGTCAGGCGCCCCCGCCCAGTGGAAAGATCGGGCTCTGATGGAAGGGTTGTCTTGTGGCTTTCTCCGGGGCGGAAGTCGCGGAGGATGCCGGCGGCTTAAGGTTTCCGTCCGGCATGCAAAGCCGGTGACCCCGCTTTTTGAGGCAGCAGAACGGTGCTGCCGCTTTTCCGGCGATCAGGGGAAAGAATGCCCGGCTTGTGCTTGAGCGGGTGGCAGCCGCGCAGAAGCGCGGCTGAATCTACGCATTGTCAACGTTTATCCGGAAGAGGTTTCTTCGTATGTTGCCAAAGATTCGCCACCTGTTGGTGTGTACCGACTTTTCCAGGCCATCATGGCAGGCCCTGACCTACGGGGCTTCTCTCGCCCAATACGCCAAGGCCCGGATGACCCTTTTGCACGTCCTGCCCACCCTGCCCAAGGAATTTACTTATAGCGGGGTGTCCAATCTCTTTGACTGGGGTCCGGGCATGGCCGGAGTGCCGCTGCTCTTTCCCGATTCCGAGCAAAAGGGCCGCAAGAGCCAGGAAAAGCATCCCGGCGAATTCGTGGAGAAGGCGGAGAGGACGACCAAAGAGCAGCTCAAGAGCCACTTGATGCAGCTCAAGACCCAAGAATCTGGGTTCAACTGGCAAGCGATCGATCTTCAGGTCCAAATCGGCGAGCCGGTCCGGGGAATCCTCCAGGAGCTGGAGTCGGAAAAGTACGACATTGTCGTGCTCGGCAGGCACGGCCACGGGAAGACCCGGGGCGGCCGCTGCGGCGGCGTGGCCAGGGAAGTCCTGAACAACTCCAGTGTGCCTGTATTCATGGTGGATTCCCAGGAGGAGGGATAGGCGGGCTACTTGATCCCGTGTTTGGAAAGGCGGTAGCGTAGCTGGCGGAAACTCAGGCCCACCAGCTCCGCCGCCTTTTTCTTGTTCCCCTGGGTACGTTCCAGGGCGCTGGAGAGCACCTCCCGGTCGATCTGCTCCAGATATTGGTCCAGAGACAGCTCCCCGCCAAGGACCTGGTCTTCGCCCGAAGAGGATTGAGGGGCATTGTGCTCGTAGATCACCAGGGAGGTGGGCGTAATATAGGGGCCGGTTTCCAGGGCGACCGCGCGCTCGACGATGTTCTCCAGCTCCCGGACGTTGCCTGGATAGTGATAGTTGCGCAGCTTGTGCTTGGCTCCGGTGCTGAATCCCTTGATGGCCTTGCTCTGCTCCTTGCAGAATCTCTCCAGCAGGTGATCCGCCAGGAGAAAGAGATCCTCGTTCCGTTCCCGCAGGGGCGGCAAATGGATAATCACTCCGCTGAGGCGGTAGAAGAGATCCTCCCTGAGGTTCCCCTCCGCGACCTCGTTCTCGACATCCCGATTCGAGGCGGCGATGAACCTGATATCGGTCTGAACGCTCTCCGTGGCCCCCAGGGGAGTGAAGGTCCCGTCCTGCAGGCAGCGCAAGAGCTTGACCTGGAGGTTGGGGCTCAGCTCTGCGACCTCGTCCAACAGAAATGTCCCCTGATCCGCTTTTTCCATGAGGCCGGCCTTTGCCTGCCCCGCTCCGGTGAAGGCCCCTTTGCGGTATCCGAAGAGCTCGCTTTCCACCAGGGTTTCCGGGACGCCGCCGCAGTTGATGGCCCGGAAGGATCTGTGCCTGCGCTCGCTGTTCTCGTGGATGGCCCGGGCGATAAGCTCTTTCCCGGTGCCGGATTCGCCGGTGATCAGCGCGCTGATCCCTGTCGGGGCGATGCGCGAGACAAGGGAAAAGACCTCCCGCATCTTGGAGCTGTTGCCCAGAATAGGGGTGCTCCGGCCCTGGACCTGGACGCACAGCTGGAGCTCTTCATCTCGGGGAAGCACTTCCTCCAGGATCTGGTCCACTTGGACCAGGAATTCCTCCACGTCGAAGGGCTTGGAGATGTAGTCCCTCGCCCCGAGCTCCAGGGCCTGGAGAGCGGTTTTTTTGTCCGCGTACGCGGTGATCATGAGCACCGGCGGATAATAGTGCTTTTCCCGCATCCTCCGCAGGAGATCCAAGCCGCTTTCCGTTCCCAGACGCAGATCCGCTATGGCCAGATCGAAGCGATTCCGGCCCATGAGCTGGAGAGCTCCCTCAATGTCCGCAGCGCTGTCCGGGTTGTGATTGCGGTTGCTCAGGGCGATCTCCAGGACTTGCCTAAGGCTCGGGTCGTCGTCGACAATAAGGATTTTGCCCATAGGCGCTACGTGTGTCCTTGATGTGAAGCAGTCAGAAAGGCTTTATGTCCCCGGCCCTTTCCTGGCTAGTGTAGTGTCCGCGAAATACGCATGAGAAAATCCTACGCGGGGTATTTTTTCACTGTGCAGCTCCGGTTCTGGATTTTCTAACGCTCGCCACGTGGGGGCATCCCTGCCCCCACCCGACTCTACATGGTTGGTAATTTCCTTCACGTTGCCAACTTATTGAAACATCAATTTTTTTCGAGATGCAAGCATTATCGCGGTCGGGTTTCCCCCACGTGACGAGCGAAGAAAATCGACTGAACCTCCACTGAATAGTTAATAAATACCCCGCGTAGGATTCCAGCACAGGAGCTATCATCCGATCATTTTTAATGCTTTTTGTGGCGGACACTAGGCGGCCCCTTCCGGGAACTGTCCGTAAAGGACCTCCCCCCGCCGGCAGTTGAGCCTGATGCGTCCCGGAAGCTCCTGGTTCAGGCAGGGTGTATTCTTTCCCCGCGAGCGCATGCTCTCCGCGGTGGGAGTCCAGGAGTCGCGGGGGTCGAAAAGGAGGAAGTCCGCGGGGTCCCCGGGGTTGAAGCCGTTGGCCCGCAGTCCGAAGATCCGGGCCGGGGCGTGGCACCAGAGCCGGACCAGATCCTTTTGGGTCAGGACACCCTCCTGAACCAGTGTCCAGCACAGGGACAGGGCCGTGTCCAGTCCGGATATCCCGTTCGGGGCCCGGGACAGGGGAACCTCCTTTTCGAATGGCGCATGCGGGGCGTGGTCCGTGGCCAGGATGTCGATGACTCCTTCCCTTACGGCCTGGCGCAGGGCGGTGACATCGTCAGCGGTGCCCAAAGGGGGGTTGACCTTGGCCAGAGGATCGTATTCCACCGCCCTGTCCTCGGTCCAGAGAAGGTAGTGGGGACAGGTTTCCGCGCTTACCGGCACCCCCTTGTTCTTGGCCCAGTGGATGAGCTCCACGGACTCGCGACGGCTGATGTGGGCCAGATGGACAGGGATGTCCAGATAGGAGGCCAGGAGGATGTCCCGGGCAACCTGGATGCTTTCACAGATGCTGGGAACTCCCCTGAGGCCCAGACGGTCACTCACCGGACCCTCGGAGATCATGCCTTCCGGAGAGAGGCTGGAATCCTCGCAGTGATCGATGACAGGCCTCTGCAGGTCGGTGCTGTATTCCATGGCCCTGCGCATGAGGCTCGAATCCGAGACCGGGATCCCGTCGTTGGAGAAGGCGATGCATCCGCTGCGGGCCAGCTCGTGCATGGGGGCAAGCTCTTTGCCGGCCAGTCCCCGGCTCAGGGCGCCCACTGGATGCAGGGCCGGTCCGCGGGGATGGGCCCGGGCGGCGGTGTCGAGCATCATGGAGGTGACTGCGGAGTTGTCGTTGACCGGCACGGTGTTGGCCATGCAGAAAATGCTGCAAAAGCCCCCTGATGCCGCAGCGGCAAGCCCGGAGGCGATATCCTCCTTGTGTTCCTGCCCGGGTTCCCGGAGATGGGTATGGCAGTCGATGAGCCCGGGCAGGAGGAGGAGCTCCCCGCCGGAGCCATCTCCCTCTGCCGGGCGGAGCTCGGCGATGCGATCGCCCTCCAGGATGCAGTCACAGATCTGCCCCTGCCAGACAACGCTTTGTATGATCCGTCTCCCGGACATGGCTATTCTCTCCTTTGGCTGGTGGAGGTGAGGAAGAGATAGAGCAGGGTCATGCGGATGGCGATGCCGGAGCTGACCTGATCCAATATGAGGCTGTCCGTGTCGTCCGCGAGATGGGAGTCGATCTCGATCCCGCGGTTCATGGGGCCCGGATGCAGGACCTTGGCTCCGGGCCGGGTCAGCTCCATGTGCTTCTTTCGGAGCCCGAAGCGAGTGGCGTACTCCCGCAGGGAGGGGAGCAGCCCGGATTGCTGTCGCTCCAGCTGAAGCCGGAGGCACTGGATGGCATCCACCCCGCGGCAGGCCTCATCCAGATCAGTATAGACCGACACCGGCCAGTCGGCAACATGGCGTGGCAGCAGGGTGCGGGGGGCGCAGAGGCGCACGGACACGCCCAGCTTGGTGAAGAGCTCGATATCCGATCGGGCGACCCGGCTGTGGGCGATGTCCCCCACAAGAAGCAGGGTCCTGTCCCGGAAGCCTTCCCAGAGCTTGTACAGAGTGAATCCGTCCAGAAGGGCTTGTGTGGGGTGGGCGTGCCAGCCGTCGCCCGCGTTGATGATGCTGCAATGCAGCTGACGGGCCAGGAAGTCGGCTGCGCCGCTCTGACTGTGGCGGATGACGATGGCGTCGGGCTGCATGGCCTGCAGGGTGAGGCCGGTGTCCTTGAGGTCCTCCCCCTTCTCCAGGCTGCTTCCCTTGGTGGCCAGGGAGAATGTGTCCGCGGAAAGCCGCTTGGCGGCGATGTCGAAGGAGGTCTTGGTTCTGGTGCTCGGCTCGGCGAAGAGGAGAAGGACGCTTTTGCCTTTCAGTGTGGGGGTCTTTTTGACCAGTCTGCTGTTGATTTCTTCAAAGTTTTGGGCGAGCTGGAAAAGCTCCAGTATTTCCGGGGAGGTGAGTTGGTCGACGCTCAGCAGATCCTTGTGGGGCCAATCCATAGTCGTCTCCTGGATATTGCGGGGAGGAGCGGGAGGGCTGTCACCTCGAAGCGTCCCCAAAGATTCTTCCTCATGAGCCAGTCACCGATCGGGATTCACTCCCGCTGCTCACTTCGGTTCGCTCCCGCCTGGCTAAGCGGCTCGATCTCCCGGTTGCGGGAGCATGGATCCTGCCTGGGCTAGGCCAGGCGCTGTACGACTTCCGGAGGAACAAGGCTGGTGCGGGCCCTGGCTCCGGGCTGGAGGGTGCCCAGCTCCGGATAGCGCCCCAGGATGCGTGCGGGATTGACCGTGACCATGCCCACCGCCTCTTCCAATGAGATCGGATCCGGCTCTGTCTCCAGCAGAAAGACGAGCTCCCGCCACAAATCGAGGTCCGAGTTGGAGGCCAGACTGTCCGTTCCCAGGCAGAGGGGGATTCCAGCCTCGCGCATGGCCCGACAGGGGGCCGAGCCCACGCCGATGGCTGCATTGCTCCTGGGGCACAGGCACACACTAGTCCTGCGTTCGTTCAGAATCCGGATATCCCTGTCCCCGACCTGGACACAGTGCACAGCCAGGGTGCCTTTATCCAACAGTCCCAGCTGATCGGCGTACTGCACCGGAGAGATACCTGGTGCCACATAGTCCTCCGGCAGCAGGGCGGCCCGCAAAAGATCCGCCAACCCGCCCCTGCCGGTGGTCAAAAGCTCCACCTCCTCCGGGGATTCGGCAAGATGGAGCGGGAAGGGCCGTTTCTTGCCGTTGGCCCAGGTCTTGCCCAGCTGAAGATTGCCTGGATGGGTGGAGTACAGGGCGTGGCCCGAAAGGCTGATCCGGCTGTCGCGATCCGGATCGAGGGACCGGGGCCAGACCTCTCGCAGACTTTTGACGGGGCTGAAGCCGAGCACCTCCTTGCACAGGAGGTAATCCACGCCGCTTTCCCGGAGAAGGGGATAGACCCGTTCCGGACTGTGGCCTGTTATATCCACGGCACAGGCTGTGCCGCACTCCTTCAGCTCGTCCACGGCCCCGACCAGGCTCGCCTGGTTCACCTCCTCCGGGAGAAGCTGGACCAGGCTTCGGACCCAGGGCGCGAATCCCTGGCCCTGGACGGTGCGTCCCTTGAGATGGGACAGCTCGAGATGGGTGTGGGCATTGATCAACCCGGGAGCAAGAGTGCCCGGCCCCATATCCTCTATAGGGCCGCTACAGGTCTTCTTCAGCTCCCGGTAGGATCCGGCATGGGCAATGCGCTCTCCCCGGATCAGGAGCATTCCGTCCTCGAGCAGGGGGCGGTCCTTGTGCATGGTGAGGATGCGTCCGCAGCGCAGCCCTCGCTCGTGTGGCTCAGAGTCGGGACTATTCATCTGTGACAGGCCCTGTCGGGATGTTTGCCTGGTGTCTTGCGCAAGGGAGACGGGACGGCTCTTCCTGTTTGCTTGTCCCGGGATTCGCCGGGCACGGGGGTGTTATAAACGCTTACCGCCCTCGAGACAAGGAGATTGTATGCCAAGAATCACGTTTCAAAGTAGAGGGTGAATCGACTTTGCTCCGTGTAACGGACGTTTTGGGGGGAAAGGTCAATCTTGCCCAGTCTCCGGCGATTGACGCCGCGATGCCCCCAGAGCTCCCCCTGGTACCTCCTGGGGCAGTCCAGTCCCCTGATGGGCCTTTTTCCCCCCTGCATAGCATAGCAAAAGAGAATATAAAACAGGATGCGGCTGCGGACCATATTCCCCAGAGCATAATGCCACGGACCGGCCAGGATGGAGGGGAGCAGGGTCCCTTCCGGGGGCAGCCCCATCCGGATAACCGGGATTTCCTTGCGCCACAAGCGCAGGGTGGCGCGGCTTACCGCCCTGATGGTCCTGTTTGTGTCCCAGGGCAGGTAGAATCCCCTTTTCCAGAGCCCGGACAGAGGGGTGCCCTCCAGGACCAGGCAGGGATAGATGCGGACGGAGTCGGGCCGAAGCCGACACACCTCTCTGATCTCCCCTTGCCAGTCGGATGGTGACTGCCCCGGAAGGCCGGGCATCATTTGAATTCCCAGCTCCAGCCCCTGTTCACGGACCGTTTTGCAGGCCCTTCGGGCTTTGTCCGAGGAATATCCCCTGCGGCTCGCCTGGAGCACCCTGTCGTCCAGGGACTGGATGCCCAGCTCGACCAGGTCCAGACCCAGTTTTCTCAAATCACGGATTTGTTCGGGATCAACCGCATCAGGCCTGGTGGAGCAGCGGATTTTTGTGAGCAACCCCCGTTGCTTGTATTCCAGGGCAAGGGCCAGGAAACGGCGCTGCCAGACATGGGGGAGGCGGGTGAACGTGCCGCCGTAGAACCCGATTTCCGGGGCTGACTGTTTTCGAGGCAGGGAATGTTCGAGGTTTTGGCGCAGGCCGTGAAGGATCGTGGCGAGGTCTTGTGTCCCGGTCCCGGTTTGCAGATCCTGAGCGCAGTAAATACACCTGCCGGAGCAGCCCCCGAAGGGGATGAAAACGGGCCACACGGAGTGAGAGCCTCCGAGTGGCTCGGGGTGGGAGAATCGAATGGACGGGTGCATGGTTGGCGTGGATCCGGCCAAAGGGGTTTCACTCAACAAAATCGCTTGGTTGAGAAAAGAGATGTTGTCAAAGCCTGGTCATTAGGTTATAAATGTAATTTGAGATTGGACGAAAATTCACCCACCTACTTCGTCGCTGCAAAATTTTGGAATCCTCATGTATTAATATACACTGCGGTTTCAAAATTTCGTCTCCTTGAATCTGGGCAAGCTTAGGTCCAATCACGGTTTTCGGTCAGGCACGACTTATCTGTTTTTTTCCGGTTCATGCTTGCCCCTCTCTTGGGGAGCAGCGGGCGGCGGGTGCGCAGGATCCGTGAGGAACCCCCAATTTTGAAGGAGCAGGTTATGGAGGAATGCATCTTCTGCAAGATCGTCAATGGTGAAATTCCCTGTGCTGAGGTGTACTCCAGTGATTCGGTCCTGGCCTTTCTGGATATCGGCCCCATTGTGGAAGGACATACCCTGGTCATTCCCAGAGAACATTATTCCACACTCTGGGATTTGCCTCAAGAGCTGGCCGGAGAGATGCAGCGGGTAATGCAGAAGGTGGGGGTGGGGATTTTCCAGGTGACCGGAGCCACCGGATTAAATGTGGTTATGAACAATTACAAGTCGGCAGGCCAAGTGGTTCCCCATGCGCACTGGCATTTAATCCCCCGCCGCGAGGGCGACGGCCTGATGCCTGTGGAGCAGAAGCAGTACGAATCCCAGGAGGCCATGTACGAATTGGCCGCCAAGATACACAGTGCCCTGTGAGTCCTGGTCCACCCTGTTTCCGTTCTCCGGGTTCCTCGCGGGAGGAGCAAAATCAGCAGAACCACCGCCTAAAACGGCTCGAAGAAACAGCGTGAAGGCTTACCGGGGATGATCCCGGGGTGTTGCCGTGACATTCGTCATTCGCGCGGTTCGTCTGGCCCTTTGCGTTGCATGGGACCGGGGGCGGGGCACATCCCTTTCTTCCGTGGGCGCTGCCGGAAGGCCCGGATAAGCGTAACCATGGAGGAGAACATACCATCTCAGGCACGGAACAAGGAGGGGGCATGTCGGAGAACACATTGACCAAGGCGGATCTGGTGGAGCGGATCCACGAAAAGACGCAGAGGAACAGATCCGAGGTGAAGCATCAGGTGGAAGACCTGCTGTCCATCATGAAGGAGTCGGTGAAGCAGGATTATTCCTTGTTGATCAGCGGCTTCGGCAAGTTCGAGGCCTACGACAAGAAATCCAGGCGGGGCAGGAACCCCCAGACCGAAGAAGCCATAACCCTGCCTCCGCGCACGGTGTGTGTTTTCCGGCTCTCGCGCAAATTCCGCTCCGAGCTCAATCCGCAAGGATGAAGCTCTCCGGGAAATGGGAACCTGCTTGATCCAGTGCGGATCTGGCTTCGGACCGGGAAGAAAATTGCCCCGCCAGGACGCGATAGTAGCGACCGCCTTGGAGCTTTGTCCTGCTGACCCGGATATGGGATAGTCCCACATCCCTTGCCTCCCGCTTCAAGCGACGCGCGTTCTCTTTCCGTTTGAATGAGCCGAGCTGCAGACTGTAGCGCTTCTTGGGGGAAGCAGGGGAAGCGATCTCTTCGATGCGTACCCTTGCCGTACCCGACTGGACCATGTTCAGCCTCTGGGCCGCGGCGAGGGAGAGATCGATGATCCGTTGTTTGCGGAAGGGCCCCCTGTCGTTGATCCGAACCACCACTTGCTCGCCGTTGTCCAGGTTGGTCACGCGAACCCTGGATTGGAAGGGGAGACGCTTGTGCGCCGCTGTTAAGGCGTACATGTCGTAGGTCTCCCCGCAGGCGGTTTGCTGTCCATGGAATCCGGGGCCGTACCAGGAGGCAACTCCAGTCTGGGCAAAGCCGTCATGGGATATGCCGGGGGGTGCGCTCTCGCGTGGATGGCTTGGCCCGGACGGTGATCCCGCACATCCGGCGAGCAGGACCGGAAGCAGGACGATCCACAGCGTCACGGCGGGCCAGGGCGGTCGAATCCGGCGGTTGTGCGCGACATTGTCCGGAAAGGGCGGCTTTTCAGCCACAGTGTTCGCGGCGTGTTGGTCCATGGGTTCGTCCCCAGTGTTTTTCTATGGAGGGAGGATGCCTGGGAGCGTTTCTCACCGGCAAGCTCTTGGGGCCCGCATCAGAGAAGAGGCGGGCGTGGAGGCGGGACTATCCCCCTGTGTTTCCAGGGCGGTTTGTTCCGGGCTGGCCCGGGAATTCGGCCTGTCCTTGCGCGATGTGGAGATCGCGGCCCTGGAGGAGGGGGTTGTGCCCCGCCCCTATATCCGGAACATTTTCGGGCTGTCCCCGCCGGAGGTGCTCGCCTTGCGGCGGTCCGGCATCTGCCAGATCGGACTGGGCGGACTGGGCGGTTACCTGCTGGAGCTTTTCACCCGGGTGGGTGTCGGTGCCATCACGGCGGCGGACGGGGATGTCTTTGAGGAATCCAACCTCAATCGTCAGCTCCTGGCCCTGGAAGGGGAGCTCGGTCAGTCCAAGGCCACAGCCGCCCAGCAAAGGGTGGCACAGGTGAACAGCGCAGTGGATTGGTCGGGTATCCCTGCCGACCTGGATGAAGAGGGGCTTCGCAGGGCCGTCTCCGGCAGGGATCTGGCTCTGGACGCCCTCGGGGGACTGGCTGTTCGCAGAAATCTTTACAGCGCGGCGCTGGCCGAAGGGGTTCCCCTGATCATCGGGTCCGTGGCCGGGGAGGTGGGTTACGTGAGCACCGTCCTTCCAGGCGAGGAGTTTCCCCAAGCCCTGTGGAGCGGAGAGCACGGCGCGGAATCGGAACTTGGCTGTCCTCCCCATGCGGTTTCCGCGGTGGCCTCGCTGCAGGCTGCGGAAGCGATACATTTTTTGTGCGGAAGGCGACCCCTACTGCACGGCAAGCTACTCGTTCTGGATCTGTCCGATTTCAGCTGGGAGGTCTTTTCCTTGAGCTAGGCTTCGGGATCCAGGTGTAAAACCCAGTGCGCAGTCCCTTCCCCGGGAAACGGTCCCCGGATATCTTTCGCCCGGGATCAGCTCGGCTCCTCTTCCTCTTCGGGTCCCACCTCTATGTCCTCGTGCAGCTTGATGAGCTCCTCAAAGCGGACGTCTGCGCCCAATATGGCGGTGATCTCGTCGTTGCTGTCCAAGACCGGCGAGGACACGGTCAAACAGAGCTTCTCCGTGAACATGGATCGATAGAAGTCGGTGACATGGAGCTTGCCGGTCTGGATGGGAATCTGGAACCATTCCCTGTTGGACAGGTCCTGTCCGATAAAGATGTGCCTGTACTTGGGCTTGTCCTCGGGATAGCTGATTTGCCAGGTGAACAGCCTGCCCCGGCTGTCGGTGAGATAGACGTACTGAATAAAGGGATATGCCTCTATGAGCTGGCTCATCTTTTCCTGCATAACGTCCTCGTCCTCCAAGCCCTGCAGCTCGTCGCTCAGTTGGGAGATCAGCTTGGAGGCGAAGTTGTGCGCGGTCTGTTTCAGGTGATCGAACTCGGAGAGGAAGTATTCCGGGAGATAGCGTTTGACCAGGCCGCGCATCTCCTCAAAGGACATTGCGGTGTTCCTGCCTTTGTCGTACTGCTGCATGATTCTGCGGTGAATCTTGCTCACCGCGGGATGGGACTTGCTCACCTGATGCTCTTTGTCCAGTTCCAGGGCCTGGTTGATCCAGTAGGCCACCCCGGCTTTGCCGGACTTGTCCGTGATGATTATGGGCACGGATTTGCCCAGGATGTGCTTGGTGTCGAAGATGTTGTAGATTTCCTCGTTCTTGGCCAGCCCGTCCACGTGGATACCGGCACTTGTGGCGTTGAAGTCGCGCCCCACAAAGGGAAAGCTGGGCGGTATCTTGTAGTGGAGCTCTTTTTCGAAGTATTCCGCGATTTCGGTGATGACGGGTGTATAGGCAGCGTCGTCGTTTCCGGTGATGGAAATGTACTCCATAACCAAGGCCTCAATGGGCGCGTTGCCGGTCCGTTCCCCGAAGCCCAGAAGGGTGCCGTTGGCTCCGCTGCATCCGTATATCCAGGCCGTGGACGTATTGATCAGGGCCTTGTGGAAGTCGTTGTGGCCGTGCCATTCCAGCCACTCTCCGGGGACTTCCGCTTCATCCGTGAAAGCCCGGATGATTTTGCTCACGTTCCGTGGCAGCGACGCGCCGGGATAGGGCACGCCATAGCCCATGGTGTCGCAAAGACGGATTTTGACCGGTATTCCGCTCTCACCGGCCATGTGCATCAGCTTTTGAGCGAAGGGAATGCAGAAGCCGTAGATGTCCGCGCGGGTGATGTCCTCGAAATGGCATCTGGGGCGGATCCCCAGCTCCAGGGACTTTTCCACGACCTCCAGGTAATCCTTGAGGACCCGTGCCCTGTCCTTCTCCAGCTTAAGATAGACATGGTAGTCGGAGACCGAGGTAAGCATCCCGGTTTCCTTGAGCCCCATTTCCTTGACCAGGTTCAGATCCTGCTTGTTGCACCGGATCCAGCCGGTGACCTCGGGATAGGTGTAGTTTTTGGCCAGGCAGGCCTCTACCGCCTTGCGATCCTTGTCCGAATAGAGAAAGAATTCGCTCTGTCGGATGAGGCCGCTTTGGCCGCCCAGATGATGCAAGTAGTCGTAGAGGGTGCTGATCTGTTCCGCTGTATAGGGGGGGCGCGCCTGCTGGCCGTCGCGGAAGGTGGTGTCCGTAATGAACATGGGCTCCGCAGGCCGGGGCATGATAAAGACGTCGTCGAACTGGCATCTGCCGACTTTCTTGAAAGGATACAGAGAGCGGAAAAGTTGGGGGTTCTCAGGATTTTTGATTTCCTGCTCCGTTTCCGGCTGTTTGAGCTGAAGGGTGTGTTTGGCCATAGGGGATCTCTGTGTGGACTATCCAGGATATAAGATTCGGGCGGTGTTCCACCCGGAGTTGAATCAACTGACTCCAAAATAATTAATTTACTTACATTGGACATCGGAGTCAATCTTTTTCTGTCAGGCCGCGGGCTGAGCTTGTTTTCCCGTAACTGTTCAGCCCCTCGCGGAACTGTGAGCCTACCCGGGGTATTTTGCATCATGCAGCTTCGACTCTGGATTTTCTAACGCTCGCCACGCGGGGGCATCCCTGGCCCGTATTCCTTCTCCGAGGGGCAGGGTGCGCTCAAAAAGTCGCGGGATGTAAGCTCCGGGAATCAAAACCTGTCCGCGCTTTGCGCGATCCTGTGGTACAGGTGCTGCGTATCGTCGTGCTCGGGGTTGATCTCCGCCGCCCGATCCACGGCATCCCGGGCCTTGTCCAGCCAGTTGCCCTGCAGAAGGTGTCTGGCGGCGAGGAGATACATTGTCTCCGGATTCGATCCGTAAATGGCCTGGATGAGGTCCTGGTGGAGGTCCTGGAAAACATCCCGGACCCGCTTTTCGTGTTCGAACAAGAAGCGTGCGAGGATTTGGTTCTCGTCATGGCGGGGGAGGTAGCGGATAAAGATGTTCTTGCTTTCGGCCAGGATGAACTGGATCCTGTGCACTTCCTTGTTGATGCTCTCCCTGGTCTGGGAGGCTAGCCGGAAGAGATTGGAGCCCACTTCCTGTTCCCGCTGGGGATATCTCGGATCGGACTGCACGAATTGGAACCATGGTATATAGGTCTGGAGTTGATAGGCGTCCTCCCGGAGCTTCATGCACTCGTGAAAGATGTAGGCAATGGACCAGTCGAGGAAAATGCCCGAGAGCGGGGTTTCGGCTTGCTTGCGGAAGAGCAGGTGCGCAGTGTCCTTGAGCAGCCAGAGACGCCCCTGGGCCATTTCCTGTCCCAGTAATTCATTCAGCGGCTTGAAGCGTATCTCGCCGGTTTGATGGAAACAGGAGAACTCCTTTTCCAGCTCCAGATGGATCAGGCAGAAGTTGCGAAACAGGTCGGTGGCAAGCTCGTTTTGCTTTCTGGTCAGCCATTTCTTGTTCATGCACCAACTCTCGTCATTTGGCCGGGATTCGTCGCAACGGATCCCGATGTGGATCTGGCTCGATGAGGCCAGGTGAAGGCTTCATCTGCGAAGGAACACAACCCCATTCTATTGTCTGTCTCCGTTCGAGGTAATGAGCTTACCTTAGATAAAGGCGGCAGTCACGCCTACTTTCCCGGTGGATCCTTTTATGCACAAAAACTGCGTCAAGGACATGGCCAGAGGCAGTCCAGGAAAAACCGAAGGATGCTTAAGCACGGATCCATCAGGGGAACGGGACCCCCCCCCTGCCAGGGGGCGGTTTGTTGTGCCGGGAAGGGGGTTTCCGTCCTTGTCCCGGAGAACGGGTGCGCACTCCTGTGGAATCCATGGCGGACAGTTGACGTCGAACAAAGAGTTTGATACTTAGTTCGAACTTTGTGAAGGAATGAACGAATGAAGTTTTTTAAGGGGCTGGATCGAGGCTATCTGGACAACCTGTTGCGGGCAAGCCTTATCGGCGCGCACTTGGTGGCCTCGACCTTTATCGGTCTGACAGTAGGTTATTTTTTGGACAAGTGGTTGCAGACCGGTCCCTGGCTTACTATGATCTTTTTGTTTTTCGGGATCGCGGGTGGATTCACCAACATGTTCCGAGAGGTCAAGCGGATTGAGCGAGGGGAGAAAGAGAGTGCGGAAAACCGTAAACGCTGATTTGCGCTCCTTTTTGGGGATACCGGGAGGGGACTATCCGGAGATCCAGCGGATACTCGCGCTTCACTCCGGCACTGTAGCCGCTCTCGCCGCCCTTTTGTTCGCCGCGGGCTGGAGCCACCTGCTTCTTGCCTATGCACTCGGAGCTCTGCTGGCTTCCTTCAATCTCCTGGTGCTCGCCCGATTGGTGCCGCAATTGGTTTTTCTGCGAAGTGGGGCGGTCTTTTCGCTTCTGGTCAGTTTCTATCTGCGCTTGTTTTTCACAGGGGGCGTTCTTTTCGCCGCAGTTTATGCCGTTCAGCTCAACGCCTTGGGGCTATTGCTGGGGCTGTCCACGGTATTTGCCTCGTTCTTGGCCTGGGGCGGAAGTTTTCTCGTTTCACGAAAACAGAAGGAGGCGTAAGGGATGTCCGTCCAAATAGCACCCCATGTGGTCCTTTTGGAAAAGTTCATGCACACTGTAGGGCTTGTGGAAGAGGGCCACATCCTGATTCCGAATCATGTGCTGTATACTTGGCTGGTCATGCTGATTCTGATCGCGTTGGCCTGGGTGGCCACACGCAATGTGACCCTTGTCCCAAAAGGAGTTCAGAATTTTTGGGAAATTGTCATAGGGGGGTTGGAGGAATTCACCGTCTCCACCATGGGGGAGAACGGCCGTACTGTGTTTCCCCTTTTGATGACCCTGTTCATATTCATTCTGTTCGCCAACTTTATCGGGCTCATGCCGGGCGGAGTCGCGCCAACCGCCAACCTCAACACCAACGCCGCCATGGCTATCGTGGTGTTCATCTTCTACAATCTGGTGGGGCTCAAGATGCACGGGGCGAAATACGTCAAGCAATTCGTCGGCCCAGTGCCGTGGCTGGCGCCTCTCATCCTGCCCATAGAAATTCTGAGTCACCTGGCGCGTCCGCTCTCCCTGACGGTGCGGCTTTTCGGAAACATTTTCGGCGAGGAGTTGGTGCTGATTCTCTTTTTTGCCCTTCTGCCTGTTCTCGCCACATTGCCCATGTATTTCCTCTACTCCCTGGTGGATACAATCCAGGCTTTCATTTTCTTCATGCTGTCCATGATCTATCTCAAGCTGGCCTTTGAGGAGGCGCATTAAGTCGTTTCCTGGAAGGGCATCGCTTTTGGGACAAAAAGGGGGCCCCAAGGGCTTTGGTAACAGCCCCATGTTTCTTGCCTCTTGCATCAGGCAAGGCCAGAAGCGATTGGATCGCAACCGGTGGGCACATTCTCTTGAAGCGAGTTCTCTAGCGGGGGAAATGGTCCTATGACCAACGGAATAAATCAGGAAGGAGGTACCTAGTATGCGGAAGAAGTTGATGATCGGCCTGAACACCCTGGCCCTGCTTGCGGTCGCGAGCGTTGCCTGCGCTGCCGAGGGCCCGGGGGGCGACGTTGTCTCCATGCTCGCCATCGCTACGGCCATCGGTATGGGCCTTGCCGCCCTGGGCTGCGGCATCGGCATGGGTTTCGGATTGAGGGGCGCCTGCGAAGGCACGGCCCGGAATCCCGATGCCGGCGGCCAAATCACAGTGACCATGCTCATTGGTCTTGCCCTGATCGAATCCCTCGCGATTTATACCCTGGTGATCGATCTGATTCTGCTGTTCGCCAATCCCTTTTTGTAAACACGCCGAAAGAAAAAAGAGGCCTGTTCCACAGGCCTCTTTATTTATTTCTTTCTTGTGAAATTTTTCTCAAGTTCATTATGGTTGCCAAAAGCGATAAGATTCCTCAAGCCACTATTCAAAGAATGGGCGTCTACATCCAGGTTCTTGAGGATCTTCAATCCCAGCAACAGCAAGTCATCCCTTCGGAGAAGCTTGCCGAGAAATGTGAAGTCAATTCTTCGCAAATACGCAAGGATCTTGCCTACTTTGGAGAGTTCGGCGTGCGGGGGGTGGGTTACTATGTGACCGATCTCTTGCAGGCGATCAAGCATTTTCTGGGCATTGACCGGAATTGGAACTGCATTCTCGTCGGAGTGGGCAATCTGGGACGCGCCCTTTTGCGTCATAGGCAACTGCCCCAGAAGGGGTTCCAGATCCGGATGGCCTTCGACTGCGATCCATTCAAGATAGGGGAGCATGTTGCCGGTCACGAGGTGGTCTGCACTCGCCGTCTCAAGGAGAAAGCCCAACTAATGCAGATCGATATCGGTTTGATCACCACGCCCCCGGAACGAGCCCAGCGAGCGGCGAACCATATGATGCAGGCCGGGATCAAGGGCATTATCAACTTTGCCCCCACCCGCATCCATGTTTCCAGCGACGTGACTGTCGACTATGTCGACTTTTCCAACCATCTCATTTCCATGGCATTTCGCCTCTCCCATCCCTAGGCCGCTCCGGGCTTTTCTCCCCCTTGTCAAATCCTGCATTTTTAGTATATATTTATTGATTCCTTTTGACCAAAAGCATGTCACAGGCAAGGAGAACGGTATGAAACGCGATATCCATCCCCAGCAGCAGGAGGCCAGGATCGAATGCTCCTGTGGCTATGTCCTGCAAACCCATTCCTCTCGCGCGGAAACCATCCAGGTGGAGATCTGCTCCAACTGCCATCCCTTCTTTACGGGGAAGCAGCGTTTCGTGGATACTGCCGGGCGAATCGACAAGTTCCGCAGGAAATACGGCCAGAATTACGGTCAATCCGAATAGCTCGCAGGATTAGCCCGCCTGTGCGGGATATGTGGGATCTATGTCCTTTTTAAGTAAGCTCGAGGATATTGAGCAGCGATTCCTTGATATCGAGCAACAGCTCGGCTCGCCGGAAGTTGTTCAGGATCAGAGGCAGTATAGCGAGCTGGCCAAGACACATGCCGAGCTGAGCGACATCGTGAACGACTTCCGAGAATACAAGGAAGTTCTTCAGGCCCTGGAAAAGAACAAGGACATGCTCCGGGACGAGGACCCGGGTATCCGCGAGCTTGCCAAGACGGAGCAGGAAGAGCTGGAAAACCGGTCCGCACGACTCGAGCAACAGCTCAAGTTGAAACTGGTGCCCGAAGACCCCATGGACAAGAAGGCTGTCATATTGGAAATCCGCGCCGGGACCGGCGGGGATGAGGCAGCCTTGTTCGTCGCCGATTTGCTCAAGATGTACATGCGCTATGCCGAAGGCAAGGGCTGGAGCACCCAGTTGTTGAATAAGCAGGATTCCGGGGCCGGAGGTTTTAAGGAGGTCGTGGGACAGATCTCCGGCAAGCGCGTATACAGCCGGCTCAAATACGAATCCGGCGTGCATAGGGTGCAGCGGGTTCCGGCGACGGAATCGCAGGGGAGGATCCACACCTCCACTGTGACCGTGGCCGTGTTGCCCGAGGCGGAAGAGGTGGATGTCCAGATCGATCCGAACGAATTGCGGATCGACGTCTTCCGCTCGTCCGGTCCGGGAGGGCAGAGCGTGAACACAACGGACTCGGCTGTTCGGATAACCCATGTTCCCACAGGCGTGGTCGTGATCTGCCAGGACGAGAAGTCCCAGCACAAGAACCGGGCCAAGGCCATGCGGGTTCTTCGATCCAAGCTCTTGAAGATGAAGCAGGACCAGGCTAAACAGGAGCAGGACGAATCCCGCCGGAGCCAGGTCGGCACGGGGGAGAGGTCCGAAAGGATACGCACCTATAATTTCCCCCAAAGCCGGATCACCGACCACCGGATCAACCTCACCACCTACAATCTCGACGCCGTCCTTGAAGGGGATCTGGATCAGCTCATCGATCCATTGGAGAAGAACTTTCAAGCAGAGAACCTCAAGTCCGCCGTGCAGGTCTAGGCGGCTTATTGAAGATTCCGACCTCTTGACATCCCATCGGCTTGACCACATCCTGCGCGCGGCCTGCGACTATTTGAGCAGGCGAGATGTGGACTCCCCCCGCTTGTCCGCAGAGCTGCTTCTTGCCCATGCCGGGCGGTTGAGGCGCCTGGATATCCTCGTGCGACCCGAATTGGAGCTCGAAGAGGACCAGGTGGAGACATTCCGGGATCTGGTTCGCAGGCGCGGCCACGGCGAGCCCGTTGCCTATCTCGTGGGGCACAAGGAATTTTACGGTCGCGATTTCCAGGTGGGCCCCGATGTTCTTGTTCCCCGTCCGGAAACGGAGCTGGTGATCGACCTGTGCAAGGAGATCGCCGCCTTCCATGCCAAGTGGCGCATCGCAGATATATGCGCCGGGAGCGGCAATCTCGGCGTAACGCTTTGCTGTGAGTTTCCTGGATTTCAATGCCTTATGGCGGATGTCTCCCTCCCGGCGCTTCAGATGGCCCGAAGGAACGCAAGGCGTCTGGGAGTGGCTGACCGGGCATTCGTGAGTCAGCAGGGGTTTGCCTCTGCCCTGGGATACGGGACCCTGGATCTCGCTGTCTGCAATCCGCCCTATATCTCTCCAGCTGAATACAGCTCCCTGAGTCGCGAGATTGTTCAGTTTGAGCCAAAAATCGCGCTCCACGGCGGTCGGGAGGGTCTGGAGCTGCCCTGGAGGGCTGTTGGAAGTATTGCTTCCCGTCTTCGACCGGGTGGCTACATGATCCTGGAAACCGGACGGGATCAGGCCCGGAGGATCGCTTCCCGTATGTCCCGGTCCGAATCCTGTTGGGACAATGTTCGCGTTCATTTGGATCTGCGGGGCGATGATCGTTTTGTGAGCGCGCAACGGGTGTGGTGATAACCACACAGTGTGATCCAAAAGACACAATCGGAACGACTTGCTGCATCAAGCGATTCCGGTGTTTAGCGGAGTTAGCCCTTGTCCTGCTGCGGCACGAATTTTGCTAGGCCTGGGGATCGGGAGGATCCTACATGCGACAGAGAACAATCGGTAAAGCGGTGAGCTGCTCCGGGGTCGGCCTTCACCGGGGCGGCAAAGTGACGATGACGATCTACCCCGCACCCGAGAATACCGGTATTGTCTTCGTGTTAAAGACCGGACAGGGAAGGCGGTTCATCCAAGCCGACCCGTACAAGGTCCACGAGACCACCCTTGCCACTTGTTTAGGCGACGGGGAGTGCTCCATAGGAACTGTGGAGCATGTCCTTGCCGCACTGATGGGGACAGGGGTGGACAACATCCATATCGAGGTGGACAGTAACGAGATTCCCATTATGGACGGGAGCGCCGCCTCTTTCGTCTATCTCCTGCAGCAGGCGGGTTATGTGCGCCAGCAGGCGAAAAAGCGGGTCTACAGGCTAAAGCAGCCCGTGGAATTCAGCAGTGATGGAAAGCGAGTCGTCGCCACTCCCGGAACGGGATTGAAGGTTTCCTATACCATCGAATACGACCATCCCCTTATCGGGCGGCAGGAGTTCTCTTTCAGCCTGCAGGACCAGAGCTTCGTGGAGGACCTGTGCAAGGCGAGGACGTTTGCCTTCCTCAACGATGTGGAGGTGATGCGGGCGAACGGTTTGGCTCTTGGCGGATCCCTGGACAATGCCCTCGTCCTGGACGGTTCGGGCGTGGTGAACACCGACGGCTTGCGCTATGCGGATGAACCCGTCCGGCACAAGATCCTCGACTTTATTGGCGATCTCGGTTTGATGCCCTTCCCGGTAACCGGCCATTTTCACGTATACTGCTCCGGGCACGCGATGAACAATAAGTTCTGCCGTTATCTGCTCGCCCATGAAAGGAAATACCTCGAGTGCTGCGAAGTCGCGGAACGTGTCCAGGAGAAGCGGGAGGCTGCGATTGTCCCCCAGGCTGCCGGGGAAAGCTTTCTTTAGCTCCCGCAAGCTTCGGTCCCGCCCAGTACAGTCTCAAGAGGGCCAACGGCCCTTGATTCCCTTTTCATTTGCCTTGCGAGGGCCCTTTGGGGCTTGTATGGTGCGCAGCGCAAGCAGCTTTCATGTTATTTTCGGAATATTCGGTAAGATATAAAAAATATTGCAAGGGGTTGTCAAAAGGCCCAAACTTGGATATATTTCCAGTTTGCTTGGCTGGCGTAGCTCAATCGGCAGAGCAGCTGATTTGTAATCAGCAGGTTGCGGGTTCGAGTCCCACCGCCAGCTCCAGATCTGTGGCATTTGGAGGGATACCCAAGTGGCCAAAGGGAGCAGACTGTAAATCTGCCGGCGTAAGCCTTCGGAGGTTCGAATCCTCCTCCCTCCACCATTGAAGGCCTCTGGATAAGTAGGAGACCTCGTGTCGGCGACTACTTATTGCAGCGGAAAGCGGGAATAGCTCAACTGGCTAGAGCACCAGCCTTCCAAGCTGGGGGTTGCGGGTTCAATTCCCGTTTCCCGCTCCATTCCTGTGTTTGAGCCCACGTAGCTCAGGCGGTGGAGCACTTCCTTGGTAAGGAAGAGGTCACCGGTTCGAGTCCGGTCGTGGGCTCCATTTCTTCTGCTTGTCCAGTCCTTCCGTATCGTTTGCGCAATTCCGCGGAAGATCAGTCACCGAGAAGCCAATTGAAGCACCAGGGGGTAAGTATGGCCAAGGAGAAGTTTGAGCGGTCCAAGCCGCACGTGAACATCGGCACCATAGGCCACATTGATCACGGCAAGACGACGTTGACCGCAGCGATCACCAAGTTGCTCGAGGCCCGCGACGG
>JAIPDU010000062.1 GCA_021737525.1 Desulfohalobiaceae bacterium
CGGGATACGGCTACGGGGTGGTGGAGGACCGCGGCTCCGCGATCAAGGGCCCGCGGCGGCTGGATCTCTTTTATCGGGATCACGAGGAGGGCCGGGAATGGGGCCGCAGGGAAGTCGAGGTCGAAATCCTGGACCAACCCGATTCCTAGCCTGTCGGGATAAACAACGTGGCGATGTATTCAAGCCGGCCCGCCAATTGGGCGGGGCCGGCTATTGGTGTTTGAAGGGCCTTGTTGATCTGTTCCGGACGGAGCTCGCTCAGTTTACCAGTGGCTGGCGAGCTCCTCCATTTCCCTGCGCAGGGAGTCTGGCAGGGGACGGGCCGTATCCGCGAGCAGGGAGCGGGTCCGTTCCCTGATTCTGGCGGTTAAGTCCTGCTTACCCGCCGTGTTGCCCGGGGAGCGGTCGAAGAGCCGCGGGTACCAGATATCCCGGAAGTAGCTCATGGTGTGCTCCTCCATGAGGTAGTGCCCTCCCGGGCCGACCCGGTCCATCACCTCCAGGGCCATCCGTTCCTGCTCCAGGCCGATTCCTTGCATATACTGCTCCACCATGGCGATGATCTCGTCCACCAGGACCATGTACTCCGGGGAGACCAGGGTGGCGCTGTCCAGCCAGCCGTTGTCGTGGACCATGTCCGCGCCGCTCATGGCCGCGTTCAGACAGGAGAAGGTGGCCTCAGCCGCGGCCTGCTGGTCCGCGGTCTTGGCGTCGGAGCAGCCGGACATGCCGAAGAAGGGCAGGCCGTAGCCCCTGGCCAGCTCCGCCATGTGGTAGGCCATGAGGTTCATTTCCGGAGCGCCGTAGGAGAACGCGGTCGTGGCCATGTCCATGACCGTGGTGAAGGCCCCGTAGATGAACGGCGCTCCGGGGTTGACCAGCTGGCCCAGGACCACGCCGAAGAGGGATTCGGCGCTGCCCTGGATCACGGTTCCGGCGAGCGTGGCCGGGGCGGTCGCCCCGGCTTGCGGGCCGGGATAGCAGAGCTGGGGCAGGCCCTTTTCCGCTGCGAAGAGCAGCTTGTCCAGCACGCCCTCGTCGTAGACAAGCGGGGAGATGGGGGAGTTGAAGAGCAGGATGTTGGGCCGGCGCAGGAGGCGTTCTTCGTCGCCTGCAACGACCCGGGCCATGGTATAGATGTCCTTCAGGGCCCTGAGGTCGCTGCAGCAGAAGAGCAGGGGCTTTTGGCACCAGGTCAGGGCCTGTTTGGCGATGACCCGGTCCGAGATGTCCGAGGGGGCGTCCGAGGCGACCCCGATGGTCATGATCCAGGAGAAGTTGGGCAGCGCATCCGCCAGGGCCGCGGTGGAGGCACAGTCCCCGGTGGTGAAGGGCTTGCGGCTGCCGGTAGCCGGATCCAGATAGTCAAAGGCATCCAGGGTCGGCCCGTACCAGGTGGTGTTGCGGGTCATGACGCAGGAGGCCTCTCCGGAACGGTTGAAGAAGGCCAGCTGGGAGGGAGCGCTGCTCAGGGCCCGCTCCACCAGCCACCCCGGAATCCGGACCCGGGTTCCGTCCACCTGGCAGCCGTGGCTGTGCAGGATTTCGCGGGCCCCTTCGTGGGATACCCGCAGCCCCGTTCGCTCCATGAGCTCGAGGGTGGCCTGATGCAGCTGACGGGCCCGCTCCGTGGGGAAATGGGGTTGCCTTCTTTCCGTTTGCTGCGCAAGGGCGTTGGAGCCGGTGTACATTTCCCTGTAGCTCATATATCTCCTCCTCGGGGAAGCGATCCCCATATGAATGGTTTCCGATCCCCAAGGGGTAAATCATGCATTTCGAGCTGGCTAATGAATTTTCGTGATTGGTGTATGACGCGGTGTGATGATCCCGGCTCGGGATAACTCTGGGGAGGGGATGAGCATTCCGGCGGTCGCGTGGTGTTCCGTAGGCAAAAGTCCCTGCAGTTAAGAACCTGCGGGGCCTCGCAAAGAATGGGCCTACCGGGATGGATGTACAGCTTTACAGAAACAAGGACGGAGGAGAGCAGACAATGTTCGTTCAGCCGTCGCGAGGAGGTCCGACTTCGCGTTCTCCTCTTGTAAGGACATCTGTTGACGGGACGGAAAATTTTCTATTTCCATCCCGTCCATTTTTTAAGGGAGAGGACAGTATCAGTGTCGTTTCAGGGATGGAAAGGAAAAAATCCGGGAGCTCCTTATATTTTTTCTTTTGGAAGAAGAAGAAGGAAGAAAATAAAAGGAGTATATCACGACCTTTTTGTTTTATTTGCAAAAAAGAAACGACAGCTCGTTTCGGTATGGAAAACCGACTATGACATGCTTTGAATTCCCTTGTCAGTGATATGTCCGCCACCGTCAACATGAAGTTCGACATGACCGTTTTCATGAAGGTTTGCCACAGCTTGTTCCAATTCCTCATGATCTGTTTCAAAGTATTCTGCCAAACTCTTGGTATCGAATTTGGCGATATCATGTTCATCATAATTCCGTGCCAAATGCCTGAGAATTCGATCGGCCAATTCTGCGACGCTCATAATGGACTCCTTGAAGGGCTCCCGGAAATTTCAGAGTAGCACGGCAAACATTGAGGCCAAACATTACCTCGAGCGACAGGCTTGAAGTCATGCTGCCAAGCCGCACCCAAAAGAAAGCCCCGCGACGGTACCTATGTCGCGGGGCTTTGTCCGACAATGGTGCCGAGGGGGGGATTCGAACCCCCACGGGCGTGTAGCCCACTACCCCCTCAAGATAGCGTGTCTACCAGTTCCACCACCTCGGCATATAAAGGGAGTTGATCCCTTATCCCGAAGAACTGAATAACACCTCTTGTCCCCATTGACAAGGAGTGAATCCCGGTTTCCGGAATGATGGGAGTCTTCGGCCTACTGCTGTTGCTCCTGGCCTGATTCACTGGCTCCGGTTTGGCTTTGCTGCCCGGCCTTTTGTCCCTTGTCCTGGCTTTTTTCCTCCTTCTTCTCCAGCACCACGGAGGAGGGCTCCTGGGAGGCGCTCTGCCGCTGGGCCTGCTTGTAGGTGAAGCCCAGGGAGGTGGCGAAGAAGATCACCGCCATGAACACGGTGAGCTTTACCAGCAGGCCGCCGGCACCGCTGCTTCCGAAGAAGGAGGAGCTGGAGCCGCCGAAGACGACGCCCATTCCCTCCTGTCCAGGCTGGAGCAGGACCAGGCCTATCAGGGAAATGCAGGCTATAAGATGGATGGTAATGAGCAGGGTATTCACGGGCTATGTTCCTCCTTGGCCGCTGGGGTGGCGGAGCGCTGGGCGCCGCCTGGAATTATGCCGCGGATGTTCGGGGTTTTCCGCGGGAAAGCGCCGCTACCCCGGGGGTTAGCCCAGGGCGATGGCGCTGAAGCTGTCCGGCTTGAGACTCGCTCCACCTACCAGCACACCGTTTACATTGTCAATCCCCAGGATCTGGGAGATGTTGTCCGGCTTGACGCTGCCGCCGTAGAGAATGCCCGTCTCCTCCCCGATTTGGGGCAGAAGCGTCATCAGATCCTCGCGGACCATGGCGTGGGCTTCCCGGATATCCTCGGGCCGGGCCACCTCGCCGGTGCCGATGGCCCAGACCGGCTCGTAGGCCACGCTCAGACCGGAGCCCAGGCTGTTCCGTACCCTCGCCGAGTCCAGCGCTGTCCGCAGCTGACGGGAGAGGACCTCGCGAATGACGCCATTGTTCCGTTCCGTCAGGGTTTCGCCGATGCACAGGATCATGTGCAGCCCCTTCTCCAGGCCGTAGGCGAGCTTTTCCCCGACCAGTTCGTCGGATTCGCCGAAGACGTGACGGCGCTCGGAGTGTCCGGCCAAGGCGTAGCCGCACCCGAGATCGAGCAGCATGCCCGGGGCGACTTCGCCGGTGTACGCCCCTTCCTCTGCGGGATAGAAATCCTGGGCGCCCAGGGAGAAGCCGTCCTTTCCGGAAATGACGCCAGCCACGGTCTCCAGGCTGGTGAAAGGAGGCAGGATGAGGATCTCCCTGTTTTCGGGGAGCTTTCCCTCGAGCTTTTCCGTGAGCTGTCGAGCCGTGCTTTGGGCCTGGCTCCTGGTCATGTGCATTTTCCAGTTCGCGGCGATGAGTGTGCGCATGGGGTCTCTCCGCGGTTTGGGTATTGTCCGGAGCTCGTTTCCCTTGGCAACGCATCATCCGGATAGTGACGCGCTACTCCATACTGATGCCCAGGGCCTTCAGGCCCGGGAGCTCCTTGCCCTCCAACAGCTCCAGGAAGGAGCCTCCGCCGGTGGAGACGAAATCGATCCGATCCTGCATATGGCAGCGATGAATCAGGGAGTCCGTGTCCCCGCCCCCGGCGATGGTCAGGGCGCCCACATTGCCCACGGTTTGGGCCAGCCCCACTGAGCCCTGGGAGTAGGTGGGGTTTTCGAAGGCGCCCATGGGTCCGTTCCAGACGATGGTCCCGGCGTCCTTGAGCGTCTCGGAGAACAGGGTGTGGGTGGCTGGGCCGGTGTCCAGGATCATGGCGTCGGAGCGGATGTCCTGGAAGGGGAAGACGCCGTAGGTCTTCTCCTGATCCGGGGCCGGGCCCATCATGTAATCCACGGGCAGATAGAAGCTGACTCCGCGGTCCATGGCCTTGTCCATGATCTCCCTGGCCTTGGGGATCAGATCCTCCTCCACAAGGGAGTTGCCCACGGGATAGCCCTCCGCCTCGCGGAAGGTGCTGGCCATGGCCCCGCCGATGAGGATCCGGTCCACACGGTCCATGAGGTTGTGCAGCAGACCGAGCTTGCTGGAAACCTTGGCCCCGCCGCTAATGAGCACGAAGGGGCGCTCGGGATTGCTCAGGGCCTTGCTCAGGTACTGCCATTCCTTCTTGATCAGGAATCCGGCCCCGGAAACGGGAGAGTGGTCCACCACGCCGGCCACGGAGGCGTGCGCCCGGTGAACCACACCGAAGGCGTCATTGACGTAGACATCCGCCAGGCTGGCCAGCTCCCGGCTGAACTCCGGGTCGTTCTCCGTTTCTCCGGGATGGTAGCGCAGGTTTTCCAGAAGGAGGATTCCGCCCGGATCCAGCTCCCCGATCGCGGCGCGCACCTCGTCCCCGACACAATCCGGGGCCAGATCGACCTCGCGATCCAGGAGCTCGCTCAGGCGCCGGGCCACGGGCTCCAGGGACAGCTCGGGGACGCGCTTTCCCTTGGGCTTGCCCAGATGGGAGCAGACAAGGATCTTGTCCGCCCGCTGCAGGAGGTGCTCCAGGGTGGGGAGCGCGGCCCTGATCCGGCTGTCGTCCTGGATGACCCCATCCTTGAGGGGCACGTTCAGGTCCAGGCGAAGCAACACGGTCTTGCCTTCCAGGTTGAGCTCATCTATAAAAGGCATAGGACACTCCTTGGGTTGGGACGGATTTTCTTATCCTGGCCGGGTATTCTTTTTCGCTGAACAAACAGAGTGTAATGCGAATTCTGCCTTTTGAAAAGGGGCCCGTGGATGGCGGAGCGGAATATGGCGCGACGAGGCAAGCGTAAAGTGAACAGGGAGTGGCTGGAGGTGGTGGACGATGCGAATTCGCCCCTGGCGGTGATGCCCCGCAACAGGGTGCACGACCTGGCGCTGCCGCATCGCAGCGTTTTCGTCCTCCTTTATAACGAGCAAAGCAAGCTCTACCTGCAGAAACGGCAGACGGACAAGGAACGCCATCCCGGCTGCTGGGATCTGTCCGCCACAGGCCACGTGCTTGCCGGCGAGGCCAAGCTGGAGGCGGGTCGCAGGGAGCTTTACGAAGAGCTGCGAGTCGAGGCGGAAAAGCTGCACAAGGTTTTTGAGTTGCCCGGATCGCGAAGGACGGGGCAGGAGTTCATTACCCTCTACCGCACTGGGCCCTGTCGGCAGATCCCCGATCCCAACCCGGAAGAGGTCTCCACTGGCATGTTTCTGGAAAGGCACGAGGTGGAATTCCTGGTCCGGAGCTATCCCCATCTGCTCACACCCGGCCTGATCACCTTCTGGAACAAGGGGCTCCTCTTTACCGGGACGAGATGCTGACCCGCTCCGAAATCACTGGAAAGACGCGGTGAGGAGGTTGCTGATATTTGAGTGGATGCGGCCGTTGCTTGCCAGAATGCTGTCGGCAAAGGGATGGAAGGGATCTCCCTCGAAGGTGGTCACCCTGCCTCCGGCTTCCCGGGTCAGCAGCCAACCCGCGGCTGTGTCCCAGGGTTTGAGCCCGACCTCGTAATAGGCCTCGAAACATCCGCAGGCGGTATAGGCCAAGTCCACCGCCGCGGCCCCCATGCGGCGGATGCCGCGTGTTTGGACCAGGACGCGCTTGAGCCTCTGTACTTCTTCTTCGGCCCTGGTGTGGATATCGTAGGGAAAGCCCGTGGCAACGAGGCTGCTCTCCGGGTCCTCTGTCGCGGAAACCCCGATGGACTGGTTGTTGAGCCGGGCCCCTCCCCCCTTGACCGCGGAAAAGGTTTCCCCCAGGCGGGGGAGGTGGATTACTCCCAGGACGACCTCACCCTCGGACCACAGGGCCACGGATACGGCAACAAAGGGGAGCCCGTGGGCGAAATTGGTGGTCCCGTCCAGGGGGTCTACGATCCAGGTGGTGCCCTCCAGGTCTCCCCCGGAGGCCGTTTCCTCGGCCAGGAATCCGGCCTCCGGCAGGATTGCGCCCAGCCTGGCGCCAAGGTCCTTCTCCACTGCCACATCCGTCTCCGTCACCAGGTCCACCCGACCCTTGAGACGAATGGTCTTGGCCCGGGACCAATGATCCAGGATGATTTCCCCGGATTTACCGACAGCGGATTCCACATGCGGCAGGAGGTCTTGCGGGGAGAAGCCCATATTTCTTCCTCGAGCGTTCCGTCGGTGCCGTTTTTCTTAGAAAAATATCCATAACATGCTAAATTATTGGAACATCTTCGGCTCGCGACATTGTATGCCAGGTTGGCCCCGGGTTGGCCGGGGGACGATGCTTGGCCTGTCCTGTCCCGCTAATTGAGGAACATGTCCCTGAGCTCCCGTTCTTGTTGTAGGGCGGCTCCCGTGCCGCGCAAGGCGGTGGTCAGGGGATCGTCGTCAACAAAGGTGCTGACCTGGGCCTGCTGGGTAATCTGCTGCGGAAGCCCGTAGAGCAGGGCCCCGCCGCCGGTGAGCAGGATCCCGTGGTCCATCACGTCGGAAACCAGCTCTGGAGGGCTTTTTTCCAGGGTCCTGAGCACGGTGTTCACGATGGCGGATATCGGCTCCCGGATGCTCTCCCGGACCCGGGCCATGTCGATCTGGACCGCCTGTGGAACCCCCTCCACGAGACTCTTTCCGGTGATCCGCGCGGTGGGTCCCTGATGCAGGTTCATCTTGAGCTTCTCCGCGGCTGTCTCGCCGATAAGGAGGCCGTATTCCTCCCGGATGAAGCGCTGAATCGCCTCGTCCATCTCGTCTCCGGCAACACGAATGGACTCGGAGTAGGCCACCGCGGACAAGGAGATGATGCCCACTTCCGTGGTGCCTCCTCCGATGTCGACCACCATGTTCCCGATGGGCTCGGTGATGGGAAGACTTCCCCCGATAGCCGCCGCCACGGGCTCCTCCAGGAGAAGCACCTGCCTGGCGCCCGCCTGTTGGGCGGACTGGATCACGGCCTGTTTTTCCACCTGGGTGATTCCCGTGGGCACGCAGATCATGATTCTGGGCTTGATCAGCTGCACTCCCTGCAGGACCTTGCGGATGAATGTGGCGATCATGGCGCTGGTGACATCGAAATCGGCGATGACACCGTCCTTCATGGGTCGAATGGCCCGGAGCTTCTTCTCCGGTGCCCGGCCCAGGTATTCCTTGGCTTCGGCGCCTACGGCCAGGACTTTGTTGTCACGGTTGCTCAGGGCAACCACGGACGGCTCGTTGAGAACGATGCCGTCGCGCGGGGTATGGATCAGGGTGTTGGCCGTGCCCAGATCCATGGCCAGGTCCTTGCCGAAGAAATTGAAGAGCTTGTTCAGGAGCATCTGATTTATCTGCTGTTTCTAGGGGTGTCGCTCTCTCCGTCCGGCGGAGCCTCTTTCTGTCGAAAGGGTCTGCCGGTCCTCCTCTCATTCCGTAGCGCAGCTCACAGTGGGTGATATACCCTTTTCCGGGTAAAGGGCAAGTGGATATCCCGTTTTCCCCTGATCCTTTTTCAACTGGATCAAAAGCTTTGCAGCTTGTTCCTGAGATAGAGGTTCTCCAGAAAAAGGGAGAAGTGCTCCGCGACGAGCTGCAGGAATTTCTTCATCCCCTCCGGGATCTCTCCGTCGCGATCTGCGAGAACAAGCACTCCGCGAGTGCGCAGGTTGACCACGATGGGCAGGCAAATGACGCTCCTGAGGTGGGGTATTTCGATATCGCGATTCAGAAGGCGTTTCGAGACCCTCGAATCCCCCT